>NZ_CP058561.1:4375835-4688395 GCF_018141425.1 Vallitalea guaymasensis | reverse complement strand
ATTGCAGTTTCAATATCTGATACTCCTACTTTTGGCATTTGATAATCTGCACTACGGCTTTTTGGCATTTCATTAACAAATTCAACAATATCAAAATAAAGACTTCCTGCTTCACTAGGAGCGACTATATCCATGATCTCTAGTGGATCATTGTCATTGCCACTATAATTAGGGTTATCACCTTCTTGCTGAAATTTGACCCATATAGCTCTCCAACCTTTGAAGTTAATATTTACATCAAATTTATAATGTGGATTGTCTATATCTAGAGAAGATTCACCACCGAATTTAAAGGTAACCTTATCATTTATTGGATTTTCATTATATATCCATATTTTCATTCCGCCTCTTTTCTTAGCACCTGCTTCACTAAGATATAGTGGATTGTCTACCCTTAACTTAGAATCGGAAACAAAGTTCCATAAAAGTGAATTGGTCCCATGTTTATAATGATTATCACTTACTTCAACAGAACCACCATTAACAGTTTGCCAATTACTAGGAACATTAGCACCTTCAAAATCTTGGCATCTTGAATAATCATCATCTGCAGCCATTACTTTTATTGGTTCACTATATGCTAATGTACCCACCAGCATAATTAAAGCCATAAAAACTCCTACCATTTTCTTCATATAATTTTCCTCCCAAGCCTATAAATTTTAATGTATCTATATGTGGAATAAACTGTGGAAATGGATAATTTACATATATAAATTTAATAACTTAATATTTTCACTTTCCTCCTTTCTACTTATCCATCTCAAAAGACAGTTCACATATAAGCTAAGTAACAAATAACTATATAACCTTCCCCATAAACAATTATTATGTATTTGTTTCTATTAAAAAATAATTATTTTATATTGAAATCTTTATATTTAATACAAAAATACTCCTTTATTCAAGTAGTATTATATACTTTTAGAAATATTTTACACAACCATAAGATATTAATATTGTTGTTACATCTTAATATCTTATAATTATATAACAATATTTGAATTTCAATATATGATACTAATTTATCCTGCTTAACTACTGTTCTAGCAACTTATTATATAATAAAAAAAGACTATCTCATAATAATTATTTAACATCATCATAAAGAATATAAAATATTTCTTATACGATGATACTAAACTTATTATAAGACAGCCTAATAAAATTATGGCAATAAACTTAATAAGCTTGATTTAATATGGCAAACACTGCTTCTTTACTTACATTTCTATAATTAACTATTGCTGCTCCATCATTTATGGCATTTTCAACTATTTTTTCAAAGTCATCTTTTGAAACATTCACATCTCTAAGGCGGATAGGTAATCCACCCACTTCATTCAACTTTTTCAACATTTCCCTGATTTCTTCAATACATCTTTTTCCACGTTCATTCCTTGGGGTTACAGCTGTTTCTTCTATTCCTACAAAATATTGTAAAAGTTCACCATAAAGATTACCAACCGCATCATAATTATATTCCATACAGTAAGGAAGTAAAATAGACATTGCATATCCATGGGGTATATGACAAACTCCTCCAAGGGCGTGACCTATTGCATGAACCATACCAACCATGGAATTAGAAAAAGCTGTACCAGCCATATATGATGCATTAGCTAAAGCAAGTCTGGCATCTTCATCCTTACCATCAACTACTCCTCTTATTAGATTGTCGCAAATGAATTTTATAGCTCTTATAGCAAAAACATCACTTATTGGATTCTTTTGTTTACATGTATAAGCCTCAATAGCATGAACTAAAGCATCAAAACCAGTTGCCGCTGTTAATTTTGGTGGTAGTGTCAATGTCATTCTTGGGTCCAGTATAGCTACATCTGGGACTAAATTATATGAGATAAATTCCATTTTTACATTTTGTAATTTATCAGCTATTACCGCTACTAAAGTTGCTTCTGAACCTGTTCCTGAAGTAGTTGGTATCATAATCGACGGTACAGTTTTTCTTTGTATGATACCAAGTCCCATTATATCCAATAAGTTATCTGCTCCCGATGATAGTGTCAAATTAACTCCTTTGGAAGTATCTAGAACCGAACCTCCTCCAAGTGCTATCAAGCAATCGCATTCATTTTCTCTATAAATACTGGCAATAGCATTACAGACTTCTACACTTGAATCCGCTGGTACATCATCATATATTAATGGATTATCTATATCCCCTTCTTTTAAGGCTTTCAATAATATATTTACATGACCAAATTTAACTAACATCTTATCAGTAATAATAAGCGGTTTCTTACACATCATATTATTAAGTTCATAAGCTATATGGTCTATAGCATTTTTTCCTGAAAGTAGTTTCCCACGGTTTTGATATTCAAAATACTCTGAATTCATATTGTCTCTCCTCCTTCCTTATTTTAACCCGAATATTGTACCCATATATATGTTAAATGTATTAGAAGTCAATATAGGCTTCTCAGTAATAATTTTTTTCCAAATGAATTTTGGAAATAAATAACATTCACATATATAAAACATTCTAACTATTTTTAGTGTTTGAAATATATCTCCCTTCACAATCATTCTATTCTGGGCATATGCCTTGTCAAGCCCAATCTGTCCTGTAAATATTTCATATACTATATTCGTATATTTGAAGATTATTCTAATATCAGTTTTCATATCATCCTGATATTTCTTTTTTAATAAACTATTTCCCTGCTTGACAAAACAGATTTTAGGTCCATTCTTATAAGTGTCGATTATAATTGTATAACCATCTTTCCATTTAATAATTTCTTCACGGGCATTGTAATCCATTCTGACTGTTGCTTGTAACCCTCTTCCTATTATCTTAGCTATAAACCAAATAATAATCTTTTTAATCCAAACCACCTCCCAAATTTAATTTTTCAATGAAAATATGAATAATACTTAGATACTAGAAATTTATAATAGAATAAAAAAACATATAGTTGAAAAAAGTTAGGTTTTATTTCAAATATATGTTTAATATGTATATTAATATGCGATTTTTATTACGAAATATGTTCGGACGTCTATTCCTCTTAAGATTACCATATAGTGGATAAAATGTCAATTAGCTCTGTGCATTTCTAGCTTATATTTATTATTGCTCTCATTCTATTTATCTACTTGTTTCTTTGCTTAGTAGTTTCCCTGATTACTACTGAAACCGGCAATACTAGTGAGTTGGGAATTTCTGCATTTCCCTCGATACATCCTATTAGCAATTTGGATGTCTCTACCCCCTTAGTGTATATATCTTGTCGAACTGTAGTCAATGCAGGAATTGTATAATTAGAAAAACTTAAATCATCAAATCCAATAATAGAAATATCATCAGGTACATTCTTACCGAATTGGTGTAAAGTCTTTATTACACCATAAGCCATTATATCTGCTACAATAAATATGGCTGTAACATCTTTATGGTCTTTTATAAGACGATATCCAATATTGATTCCACCTTTGATAGATACCTCTTCTTCAATGACAGGACAATTTTTAATGTCTATACCTTCTTGTGTTAATGCACTGACAAATCCTTTATACCGTTGCTGATTTACTGGAGAATAATCAAGTATTGCTGTACCTATTGCAATATTTGTATGTCCAAGTGATAATAAGTGTTTTGTAGCAAGGTATGCCCCAAATTCATCATCAATGCCTACATTTATTACATCTTTTCTTTCATGATCATAAGAGTCTATGGTTACAATGGGAACTTCAAGGGTATAGACTTTATCCCAGAAATCCTCTTCATAACCACCTAGTATAGCAATACCATCAAGCATTCTTTTATGGGTCAATTCAATGGCTTGTTCCGCAGAACCAATACATGCAATTAAAATATCATAACCCAACATCCTGGCACTATATTCTATTCCACTAATAATCTCACTATAATAAGGATTCTCTTTCAATATAGTACCAGGTATATTATTTTCATAAACCTGTGGCATAAAAATCCCAATAAGATTAGATTTTCCTTTTGACAGAGTTCTTGCTGTCATATCCATTCTATAATTAAGTTTTTTGACAGCTGAAAATACTTTATTTCTCGTTGCTTCTGTTGTTTTATGATCATTGTGGTTTAATACATTGGAGACTGTTGCTACAGAAACACCTGCATACTTTGCCACATCTCTCATAGTTACCTTTGCCATTGCCATTCATCACCTTTATCTTAGATATTTTTTATTATAACGTTAAATATACTCTATAGCAATAGTTAATCCATGTACTCTATCCCATCTTGATATATAAAACTTGCACTATAACCGAAATAATATTTAACCGATTAACCTTGCTATTTTACTACATTTGTTTTATAATAATAGAGATGTTTTAGAAAGGGTGTACATTTATGCAGTTACAAAAAAAGGTATTCTTACTTATTCTATGTATAACTGTTTCACTAACTTGTTGTGGAAATTATTCACATTCCAAAGATTGGTTTGATGATGCAGTTATCTATGAAGTCAACTTAAGGCAATACACCGAAGATGGCACAATATCGGCTTTCAGAGAACACTTACCTCGCTTAAAAGAATTAGGAGTAGAAATTCTATGGTTTATGCCAATTTATCCAATCTCAGAAGTTAAACGTAACGGCACCTTAGGTTCATACTACTCTGTACAAGATTACAAAGCTGTCAACTCAGAATTTGGTACTTTTCAAGAATTCAAAGAACTAGTTGAAGAATGTCATGAAATGGACTTCAAAGTTATTTTGGACTGGGTACCTAATCACACAGGATGGGATAATCAGTGGATCTATGATCACCCTGAATGGTATACACAAGTTGATGGTCAGATCATCCACCCCGCTGGTACCAACTGGACAGATGTTGCTGACTTAAACTATGATAATCTGGAAATGCAGGATGCAATGATTGATGCTCTCAGCTATTGGATTAGAGAAACAGATATTGATGGTTATCGTTGTGACGTGGCTGGTAGAGTTCCTGTAGACTTCTGGAAAAAAGCAATTACAGAATTGAATTCAATAAAACCTATTTTTATGTTGGCTGAAGACGGAAGCAATATGAGTCTTCTATCAAACGGTTTTCAAGCAAATTACGGATGGTCATTATTTGGAACTATAAACAATTCCTCTAGTGGATATGGGTATGCATCCAACATTAAAAGAGAACTTCTAAGAGTACCAGTAATCTATCCAGATGGTTCATTACCCATGAACTTTATAACAAACCATGATGAAAATTCATGGAATGGTACCACTGGAGAACGTTTAGGTGATTGTGTGGATGCTATGAACGTGCTTATATTTACTTCACCAGGAATTCCTCTTATATATTCAGGACAGGAAGCATCTCTTAATAAACGTCTTGAATTTTTTGAAAAGGATGAAATTGATTGGTCTGATTTGTCAAAACAAGACTTTTACAAGAAGCTTATAAATCTCAAAAAAGAGAATCCAGCACTTTGGAATAATAATACCCAAAGTAAAATGACTTTTATAAATACTTCAAACAATCATATATTGATTTACATAAGACAAAAGGACGACAATACTGTTATAACAATTATAAACCTCTCAAATGAGACTGTTAATACTACCTGTGATTTTGGAGATTACGCAGGAGAATATACGGAATATTTTAGTGCTGATAAAACTTCATTATCAGCACAATATTCCATTGACATAGCACCATTCTCCTACTTGGTTTTTACAAAGTGATAATGGAAGAATATAATTAAGCAAATAAGAGCTACTATATACAATAGTTACTTGTATACAGTAGCTCTTATTTTAACCCTTATTAGCTCCTGCTGATAATCCCTCAACAAGATATTTTTGTAAGAATAAGTACAATAATGCTACTGGTGCAGCCACAAGAACTGAACCTGCTGCGAACATGGTAAAATTATTGTTGGCTAGTCCATTGATAAGTTCATATAATCCAACTGCCAAGGTTTTCTTTTCGTCTGAAGATATTAAAAAGCTAGGCAAAATGAAATCAAACCAAGGTGCCATAAATTGAGTTACTGCCACGAAAGTTAATATTGGAGACATTAATGGTAGTATTATTCTCTTGAATGTCTGAAATTTGGTTGCCCCATCAATATATGCTGCTTCGTCAAGAGATATAGGTACATTTTTCAAATAACCCTTAACAAGCCATGTATTATAAGGTATCTGACCAGTGGCATAAATTAGAACAAGTGCCAATGGCTGGTCCAATAATCCAAAATTCAAAAATAGTACATATATTGCAATCATCCCCATAAAAGATGGGAACATCTGGAGAATAAGTATTGATAACAGTCCGAACTTCTTTCCTGCAAATTTTAATCTAGCAAATACATATCCCATTGTTCCAGTGAGCACCACTGATACACCCATATTTATTACAGCAATTGTTAGAGTATTGAGATACCATTGTTTATATTTTGTTTCTTCTAATAGTCTTATATAATTACGTAGGGAAGGATTTCTTGGGATTGCAGTAGCAGTTGCCAGTGATGAACCTTCAGTAAATGAAGAACCTACAATCCAGATAACTGGATATAGTATCACAAATGCAAAAATCAGCAATACTGAATATATCCCTATATATGCTAAAACCTCTTTCACATTATCAATAAATGTCTTATTATTTATTTTTTTATTGGTCAATACAGTCATTTATCTAATCCTCCTTAAATGCATCTGTACGCATAAAGTTCCAAGTTGATATACCACCAATTAATAGGAATATGAGAATAGACATGATGGATGCCATATTGTACATCTTGAAATCTTTTGTCATCTTATAGATCCATGTAATAAGTATATCTGTGTGCCCCGCATATTCATAAGCAATATTTCTTGGACTACCATTTGTCAAGAAGAAAACTGCTCCAAAATTATTGAAGTTACCAGCAAATGACATAATAAGTAATGGCATAACCTGACTTAGGAGAATTGGAAATGTGACCCTCCAGAATATTTGTTTTTTATTGGCTCCATCAACTCTAGCTGCTTCATAAATGGTTTTATCAAAACTTGTTAGTATCCCCGTCATCAACATCATAAAATAAGGTACACCCAGCCAAAAGTTAACTGCTATAAGTGTAACCTTTGCAAGGGTTGGATCATTGAGCCAAGGAATATTCATACCCAGCATTCTATTTAAAGGACCATAAGTCTGGTTGAAAAAATTTTTGAACACAAGCAAAGATACCATACCAGGAATTGCCCATGGTAATATTAAAATAGTTCGCCATATTTTTTTAAAACGTACCCGATGATTATTAACAACCAATGCAAGAAATAATCCTCCAAAAAAAGTTGTAAACGTTGCAATTATAGCCCATACCAATGTCCATATGGCAACACCTACAAAGGTTGTCCTCCATCCAGGAAGCTGTACTACCTTCACAAAATTACCCAATCCAACCCAATCAATCAAATCAGCTGGCGGATTGTGATAGGCATCATAATTAGTGAATGCTGTAAAGAAAGCAAATAAAATAGGCATGATAGAAATTAAGAGCAACAGTACCAATGATGGTCCACTAACTACATATGCGAAACTTGTCTCAAACACATGTTTAAAATATTCTTTGGATGATTTGATTTGTCCTGACTTTTCATATTCAATAGCAGTTTGATTTGCATCTCTGATATTCATTATCCAAAAGAATATCAATATACCTAATAGTAGTATCACAATCAAACCTTCAATCATCAACACAGGAGAGTTATCTCTAAACCTACCACCTGTTGTCTCTCCTAATGTGAAAAATCCCCACAAACCTTTTCTAAAAAATCCATATCCCCAAGCTTTTGGTTGATTAGGTAATCCACCACTTACTATAGAGCTTGTTAGAATTTCAATCAAAACATAGACCAGCTGTATTGAAAAGAAAAATAGCGCTTTCCCTTTTTGTTTATTCCTGAGCTGTCCTGCACCCATAATAAATAAGGATAACATTCCCGATTTAGTCATTCTTTCACCAAATATCTTCTGCCATCTAGAATAACGTTTCTTATCCAAGCTGTTTATATCTGTTTGCATATTTACCTCCTATCAACAAGCAAGATTATCTATTTACCAGCATCCTCAAGTATACGTTGATAATCACTCAAAGACTTTGCTTGAGCTTCTTCAATTGACATTTTTTCAACAAAAATATTTGTCCAAACATCACGAAGAGGGTCCCACATATAGTTACCTTCTTGAATGACAGGCATAGCATGGGAATAAATTGCTTGTTCTAGGAAACCATTTGAAATAGAATCTTCATTAAGCCCAGGTATCTTAGAAGAGTCTTTTACAGCTGGAATTTTACCTAATGTAGAGTATACAACCTTCATGACCTCATCACTTGCTAAAAAGCTAATCAGGTTCATTGCTGCATTAGGATAGTTTGTATATATATTCATACCTGTAACTTGAACACCAGAAAAAGTTATAGGATTATTGCCATTACTAAATTTTGGTAGGGCTGTTGCTCCAAATATATCTGAAGGTTCACTATCAGGAGTAAGTCCAAATTTGCCCTCTTGTATCCATAGATCCCAGTTTTTCTTAATATCCTGCATTACCCAAGGACCTGTTATTGTCATAGCCACTTGTCCTTTTTGGAATCGTGAAGGAGCTTGGTCCCATCCCATATCTTCTAATGTAGCAAGTCCTGGAAATAGTCTTGATTCATCTTTATTTCCATACCAATCACCAATGACAGCTTCAATGGAAGATCTGACCTCTGGTTTATCAATATCAAACATATCCGGATTATTATTATCACTACCAAATACACGATATCCATCACGGGTCAGAAATGGATAGTTATGATATGCATCATAAAGTTGCCATGCCAAAATAGTATGTATATCTTCTGATTCACTTATTTCTTCACCATCACCTTTATAGAAGCGATCTTGCTTATATGGTACTTCTATTCCAGCTCCCGAATAATTGTTTCCCCAAGAAGCAATACCTTCCAAGAGTTCTTCCATATAAATCTCTTTATTCTCAACTTGCTCCAATAGATTGGAAGCATTGGTTTTAATCGTTGTTGGCAGAACTGGAAGTGCTTTCAATAACTGTTTGTTATATACTAGTGCTATATTTTCTATTGAAGATGGAATGGCATACATATCATTCTCATACATGGCTACTTTATATGCTGATTCCTGCATATCATTCATAACCATTTCTTTAACACGTTCAGGAAGTTTATACAATGTACCAGATTCTCTAGTATCAACCACACTATTGTGAGGCATATAAAAAACATCAGCTCCAAGACCTGCTGGACCATCAAGTTTTATTTTCTTTGCGCTGTCATTCGCAGCTACGTTCTCATATTCTAATGTAACGTCTGGATATTTTTTATCCCATAATTCTATAACTTTTTCAGCAAATTCATCATTATCTGTCCACAACATCAATTTTGCATCTTTTTCCATAGCATAGGATTGAGATTTATCATCCCACTTCAAGTCATCTTCAAACTTTGCAGTAACACTCTTTTTACATCCTGCCAATGACAACGTCAACGCTAAAATCATAATAATACTTAATAATTTTCTCATCAAAAACCCTCCCTGATATTTATCATATTTTTTACTATAATCAGAAAGTTAGATTATATTATACAAAAAACTTTCTATTATAGAATCAATTATAGTTTAACACCATAATATTAAAAAAGTCAACAAAAAATATAATCGGTTAACCAATTATATTGTCTTTACATTTAATGTTTTTTATGATTTAATATAAATAGTTAAATTAATCGATTAACCTGATTATTCATTAAAAATCATTCAATTATTCATTAGGAGGTTTACTATGGCTAAAAATAGTCCTGCAACTTTAAAAAACAAAACTATCTACGAAATATATGTAAGAAATCATACTAGAACTGGTACTTTTAAAGACATTTTCAATGATCTGCTACGTATTAAAGACTTAGGAGTAGATATAATCTGGTTTATGCCAATACATCCTATCGGTCAACTAAATAAAAAAGGGACTTTAGGTTGCCCTTATTCAATTAGTGACTACACCAAGATTAATCCTGAATATGGAACAGAGGAAGATTTCAAAGAACTTATAGAAACTATACATAGTATGGAAATGGATGTTATGATTGATGTCGTATATAACCATACATCCCATGACAATATCTATAAAAAAGAGCATCCAGATTATTACTACAAAACAAAAGAAGGTAATTATGGCAATAAGATTGCTGATTGGTCAGACATCATCGACTTGGATTATAATAATCCTGAACTTTGGCAATCACAGATTGATGCTCTTAAAAAATGGGCTTCCTTAGGTGTTGATGGATTTAGATGTGATGTTGCACCTATTGTGCCAATGGAATTTTGGGCTGAAGCACGCAGACAATTAGAAGAGATTAATCCTAATATATTACTCCTTGCAGAAACTGTTGAACCCCATTTCTTAGAAAGTGTTAGAAATGCTGGTATTCCTATGGCTTCAGATTCTGAAACCTATCAAGTCTTTGATATTTGTTATGACTATGACACATACGGGGAATTCTCAAATTATCTACGTGGGAAATGCACTCTAGATCATTTTTTGACACGAAAAAGATTACAAGAAGCAATTTATCCTGATAATTATGTAAAACTAAGATATCTTGAAAACCATGATATTCCCAGAGCAAAAAAATTAATACCAAATGATTCATTACTAGCTACTTGGACTTCATTTATGTTCTTTGAAAAAGGCGCTGCCCTTTTATATTCTGGTCAAGAAGTAAAAGCAGAACAACAGCCCTCATTATTTGATAAAGACCCTATCAATTGGTCTAGTGTGGATAAACCATTTATATCTCTTATCCAACGACTATCCCAGCTAAAAAAAGAACCTATCTTCGCTACAGGAAGATATATGATTCATAAAGCGAATGTTGACGGAGTTATCTTTGCTACTTATGCTACTTCAACTGAAGTTCTCTATGGAATATTTAATGTTGGAAGCAAGACAGGTCTATTGGATGTATCAATTGATGATAATAACTATTTACCAATTCCTGCTCTTAAGAATGGAAATTACAAGAACCTTATCACTGACGATTATGTAAAAATAGAGAATCAAGAATTTCCATTAAGTGAACAAGCTTGTATCTTTAGAGTTGAATATTAAACTGTTACAGCTGACATCTGAACAAAAAGGGCAGCCTATTCAATTCACTAGGCTGCCCTTAATTACTATTTCAATCTATTCTCGAATATTTTTACATTTCCAGCAGTTACTTCAAAAGTACCAGTATCTTTATACTTGGTAGTATTCTTTCCTTCCATTGCATCAAATAAGATTTTGATTGCAATATCTCCCCAAGTAAAGTTTCTCTGTGCTACAGCACAATATATTATTTCATCAACTACATCCTGTTTTAGAGCTTGTATATAATCAATAGTGACTATTTTTTTATCTACCTTATATTTTCTTACGTACTCAGCATACCTTTTACCCCAATCATTGTTGGTTGAATAGAACAAATCTACGTCTGGATATTTATTCAACATATCCTTAATAATTTTTTCTGTTTCAGCTTCGTTAGGTATACTTGGTACAGGCACTTTGATTACTTCAATATCAGAAGTTGCACTTACTTCTTGTTCAAATCCTTTACCTCTATCAATGATAGAACTGATATGTATATCATTCCATTCTCCTAGTATTACTTTTCCCTTACCACCTAATAATTTTACTACGACCTCTCCTGCTTTCTTACCGGCATTTACTCCATTTGTTTCAATAAGCGCTTCATATTTAACACTTTCAAGAGGAGAGTTGAGAAGTACTACTTTTATGCCTCTACTGATAGCTGTATTAAGCTGTTCTTTTATTCTAGGAGTGTCAATAGGACTAATGATAATACCATTGTAATTGTCATTTAAGATATTATCCAATATTTCCTCCATCTCTACGTCACCATTTTCCCTTGTTTTTGGTGCATAGAAATCAACATGAGCATTATATAGGTTAGCGGTCTTCTTAGTTTCTTTAACTGTAGAATTCCAGAATTCACAATCAAGGTCATATACTAATGCAAATTTTATCTTATTTTCTTCTTGATTATCTATCTTTATCTTTTCAAAGTCCTTACTTATACCTTGAACCTGTCTATACAGCTTTGTAGAAATATCTTTTACGACATTAGTAGTATTGGACTGGGATAAGGTTAAAGAAGCTAATTCTTCAGTAGTAGCAGTTGATTCTTCTATCACAGAAGCCATATTTTCAATTGCTTCGGCAAAATTGTCTTTGGATTCATCTAATTCCATAAATGCATTCCCGAATTTTGTTTGCCTGTTAATGAATGTATCTATAAAGTTATTAATGGAATTAAAGGATTCAATAACTGTATTTACAGCTTGATTCTCTTCTTCAAAAACACTTTGTGATTGGTCAACTATAGTCTTAAGATAATTGAGTTCTTCTGTAATATTGGTTATCATTTCATTGATATTAGCACTAGCTTCCCTACTTTGATTGGATAATCCTCTTACTTCATCAGCAACTACTGCAAAGCCTTTTCCTGCTTCTCCCGCTCTAGCTGCTTCAATAGCTGCATTTAAAGCTAATAGATTGGTTTGGTCAGCTATATCATATAATACATCTGTAATGTTTTTAATGTTAGAAGTTTTTTCAACCAACTGGTATATCTCTTCTATTATTTTATTAATGACCTCTTGATTTTTCTTATTATGCTCAGAAAGATTTTTAACTGTTATATTACCTTGTCTGCTGGTTTCGTACATTTTATCAGCTTCATCTATAAGCTCTTTTGACATACTATTCAACATATTCAATTTATTAGTTAATACTTCAGTTAGATTAACACATGAATCAATGTCATTGGTTTGATTTACAGAAGCACTAGCTATGTACTCGGATGCTTGAGAAATATTGTTTGAAGTATCTATTATATTGTTTAGAACTTGATCCAGCTGATGTGCAATATTATATACATCCTTGAACTGTTCATCAAATTTGAGAAAATAGTTCTTAAAGTTATTGTATATAATCCTTACATTCGTTTCAATAATGTTATTATCTTCATCTAGTTCATCTTCAAAATTCCAATCAAGTATTTTATTTGTTAAGGAATCATCTTTTTCTTTTACTTTGAAAACGAACTTCCCAGTAATGATAACCCCTGCAAAAGTCCAGGCAAAAAGTATAACATAAATAATTAACGATGTGTCAACATGAAATACACTTAATATTATTAGCAAAGTTATTGGTATTAAGTGTATGACATACGCAATAAGCCACTTGATTTTACCATTCATAAATCTCCATCTCCCTATAATGTAATATATACAGCACATTGAAACCAGTAATAAACATTTGTACTTCACTTCAAACAAAGTTACCGTTTAACAGTTATATTGCATAAAATTTTATCATATCGACATTGTTCTGTCAAATAATTGAAAATTCAGCATCATTCTAATTATTTATATAACTGTTAATTTCATCATTAACTTCAATACCATAAACTTTGAATTCCATACTCCAATCATACTTTTCATTTCTGTTATCATATTCTTCATTTTTAATATCATATTGATTACCAATAGCTATAATACCGTCCTCATCTAATATGCCGCTATCGCATATAGTACCTGTATGACCACCTACATCAAAGAATAAGTCTAACGTTTCTAACTTTTTAGTGATTTCATCATGTCTTATTGTCCAGACAATTTTGTTATTATCTTTATCCCTATCTACCAACAAACCAAAAGTACCATCAATATCTGCAACATCATCTTTAATATCTTCTAATTCTATTCTACCTATTACTTCTTCTTTTTTCTTGATTATCAATTCTAACTTAATTTTATACTTCTTATCTAACTTATAATAAAAGCTATGACTAAAATCATCATTGTAAGTAAGCGATATGGTATTATTAGTAATCATATAAAACCTATTAGTTTCATAAGATTTTTTATTATCAGTTGTGTTTTTGCATGCTGTAATTGAAAAAATTATAGTACTTACTAGTAGCATCAATATTAATTTTTTATTTTTCCGCATCATTTATCTATCCCCGTATATTTATAATAATTAATTTGTCCTCTCAAAACAAGACAAACTACAAAAGAAATCAAAATAATACTATACATGCTTAAAAATATCCATCTTGATTTCTAATTCATTAATTTTATCCTAAAACATCATCCAAATAAGAAATAAATTAATATTCCTATTGTTACTAATATCAGTGACGCTTTTCCAAAATTATTTATACTTGTGTTATTCCAAACAAAAGCCAATAATACTAATACTATTAGGTTCAATATAGGTATAGCTGATAAAATTAAGATTATTATCCATTCACCTAAGGTTACCTCTTCAGAATAATTGTAACCTACAGCTTTCCCGCTGAATTTTATGGGATCAATAGCATCTTCCCTCTTTTTTACATCTCTCAATGAGCTATTACAATTACAACAATAAATGGCGGATGCACTATTAAACTCACCACAGTTCTTACATATTTTATGTGCCATTATACTCCCCCCTCAAAACATAGCATCATATTAAATGAACCAACTAATAATAACAATAAGTAAAGGTAATACAATGAATAATAGTATTAATATTAGTAACCCAGTTCGTCTCTTACTGCTATTCTTTTTATCTAATTGATCTAGCTCTTCGTCTTCAAAATTATTGTTATCTTCAATTATATTCTCTGTCTGAGTATCATCATCCAAATCTACATTATTTGAATAATCAATGATTTCTTTTGCTTTGGTTAATACATCAGCAGGTACATAGATATCCACCCCCTGATAATTAATTCCTGTAGCTACTTGTAGATATTCTCCAGAACCTTTACTCTTATGAATTGTAGGTATGTCATAGGATTCTAATAAAGAAATTAGAATATTAGCTTCATTGACTGTTCCTACATTGATTAAAAACTCAAAATTCTGATATTCAACCTCATCATTTTCCAATTGGTCCACTAGCTCAACATTACACTCTTTGCACACTTTTACATTATCTTCGTATTCACTTTTACATTTTGGACACCAAGCCATTCTTTTCACTCTCCACTTTTTAATTATTTTAATATCATCATTATTATTTTTTAGCCACTAGAATTACCGTATTTTCTTTTTGCCATATCTTTTCTACTGACTTAAATCCTGCTTCATATAACATATTTTTCTCATTTTCAAAAGTACAAGGAGTATCGTAATGATAATACCCTTCTTTTATACCTAATTCATTTCTCATTCTAACATTTTCGCTATAATGAAAATCTTCATATTCTTGATTAGGAGCAATATAATCTGTTTCTACATAAATACCATTATGCTTTAAGCTTCTAAATATCTTACTAAAGATCTTTGTTTTCTCTTTGTGAGTAAAATGATGAAGTGTCTGAACAGATAGAGCAACATCATATATATCTTCACCTATATTATATTCTAGATAACTTTCATTAATTATATTTATTTGATTACTTCTATTTCTATACTTATCTAAAAGTTTATCTGTCATTTTTTTTGCTATATCAATTCCTGTAACCATGATTGTTGGATTCACTTTAAATATTTCATCCAATTCCAGCCCAGTTCCACAACCTAGATCTAGTAATTTCAATCCTTCTACTTTTGGAATTATCTTTGCTGTTTCAATATAATATTCTTTTGCTCCATCTACATAAGTCATCATATGTTCTTCATAACCATCTACTCTTTTATTAAAAAAGCTACTTATTTCTTCTAACTTCATATAGTCGTCCCCTCTCACTTACTAAAGTCTTTTTCTTCTACTCCTGTTATTTCTCCACTTTTATAATAATAGATAAATGCACCTTCATCCTTAATTTTGACAAATATTCTCTTTTCATTATTAACACTTGGATTTGATAGTACAGTTATTTCAATAATATCTTCATCATCAATTTCTTGTTCATTTATCAGATAACCATTCAATATACGTTCTTGCTTTGTGCTTGTTAAATATGACTTAGGATAAATCATAGTCATGATACCTATTATTATGATTCCAATTATATTTGCAAAAATCATTACTGTTCTATCATCTCTTTTATAAATACTCTTAATATTAGTAATGAATGTTAAAACAATAACCATATAATTTAATGATATCAATAATCTTCCATTCATTATTCTAATTGAATAAAACATTATTACATAAAATACTATAAAAAACCCAAAATATGAATATGTGTTTTCTCTAGTTTTTTTCTCTAACAACGTTAATATAACTAAAAGCACAATAAAATAAATATTGATAAATATAAAATCATATATATTATCAGTTTCATCATAAAAATAACTTACAATTATTATAATAAGGGGAATTAAAATAAATACTATACCAAATATTTTTCTGTGTTTTTCAAATGGCTTCAGTCTAATAAGGATACAGCTAATTAAAATTACACCGAACAAAATTATTACAAGTAAGTCCATAGTTATTCTCCTAAATCTATTTCAGAAATCTTTATTCCATCAACTTCTATTACTTGTAAATAATTTGACTCAAACCAAAATATATCACCCTTTGAATCACATACAGCAATAGTTTTAACCGTTCCCTCTTCTTCATGTGGGAACAAGTTGCCCCCAAAAAAGCTTGGTCGAACAGCTTTATATGCTCCCAGTCCAGTTCCTAATACTATATATTTTTTATATGTTTTTCTATCTCTAACAATAATCATAATAACATCTCCTAAAATAAATATTTATTTAACAATTAAATTGTAATGTTGGCTAATACTTTTTTATATAATATTGGTTGAATCTTATCGTAGGTTAATTTTTCAGGTAATTCATCTTTTGTAATTATCTCAGCGATTTCATAATCACCTAACTCACCGATATTTTTTACTTCTGCATAGTATAATCTACCAAAACTTTTGCTTTCATTAATTTCTACAGAATAATTACAGATAGGTGATAAATCGTATTCTATAGCCCCTGTTTCTTCATATAATTCTCTAGCAGCAGCTTCATCTGGCATTTCCCCTTTTTCGATATGTCCACCTGGTATCTCCCATGTGTTTCTATCTTTATGTCTTACAAATATCCATTCATCTTTATATCTAGCTTGTATAACAACAAATTTCAAAGAGTTATTAAAATCATCCAAATTATAAAATTCTACTTTCATATAATTCTCCTAAATTCTAGTGTCAGTCATAATCATTCAAAATCCCTATATAATAAACTTGGCTGTATACCCTTGTTATTTTGGTATTTTCCACTTGTATATTTATCATAATCACCATCAATAGTGTGATAATATATCTGACAAACTTCTACTTCTGGATAAACTTTTATAGGTTGAACACAGAATATTTCCAAAGTCCAATATCCACTGAATCCTACATCTCCAAAACCAGCTGTCACATGTATGAATAATCCTAATCTTCCTATAGAAGATCGTCCTTCTAACATTGGAACATAATTGTCGGTCTTGGTATATTCAACAGTTCTTCCCAAGTATAATTTACCTGGCTCCAGTAATAATCCTTCTTCTGGTATAATAAGCTTTTTAGTGTCATTACTCTTTTTCATATCCAATGAATTATTCTCATATACTAATAATTCATTATGTAATCTTAGATTATAACTATTGGGATTCAATTGTTCTTCATTATACGGTTCTATAAAAATATCTTTTCCTAATCTGCTTCTTATTTTCTGTCCAGATAATATCATACTATTCTTCTCCTTTATACTAATATTATTTTACATAGTATATCATAAAAAAACATCTCATATATAGGCATTATTTAATATCATTATTTCGATATAATATAACTTGAAATCCAATAAAAGACAAGAATACACATGGATATTTGACTAACCATATATATAATTGATTATCTGATATATCATTAAGATGATATACCCCACTTAGAATCGTCACTGGTAATAAAATCGCAAAAGCTATACTAATAATTAATTTAAACCCTCTTAAGTCATTACTTATAAAAGAAGTTATATTAGTTGTATCAATAATGAAAAAGATGATACTAATTATTATAAGTATTACTGTACATATATAAATATAATTCATATATAATCCTTTCTTTATTCCCGATTAACTCAAATACAATATCAATCAGTTGTAGGCTGATTGATATTATATAACATTCATCATATTTCTATATCATATTAGGCTGTATTCTATGCTTAGTACCTTGTTCATAAGCATATGCCGCTTTTATTAATAGACCTTCACTAAATTTAGTACTGGTTATTGTTAAACCTACAGGCTCACCAGAATCTCTATATCCTGCTGGTACTGTGATTGCAGGATAACCTGCTATAGGGTAAATCCCTGATAGATAATTATTAAGAGAGATTAAAACGTCAACTTTGTCATTTTCTAGTGCTTCATCTATTGCAGAACCAGTATTTGATCTATTATGGGACAAAATTTTTGTATTTTCTTCCTCTGTAATATTGATATCCCTTGCTTTCTCAATGAAGTATTGTCCATAATATGCTCTGCTGTCTAAATCTCTTTTGTTAAAACCTGTTATTTCTTTTATTGTCTTGACTGGAGCATTGTCACCTATGGCATTCAGATATTCTTCTACTCCTGTTTTATATTCATAAGCCATCATATCTACATGTCCATCTATCCTGAAAGCTTTATCGTCCAATTCAACATTTTTTACATCAGCACCTAGATTAATTAATTCTTCCTTAATTCTATTGATAATATCACTATCATCATTACGATAACTAGAAGTCACTTCTTTGTTAGTTACTATTCCAATACTCATACCTTGTAAACCATTTTTATCTAAGTATGTTGTATAATCTTCTTTTTCAGGTGCATCAGAAGTAGCAATGTCATTCTCATCTTCACCAACTAATTCGCCTAGTAACATAGCAGCATCTTCAACAGTTCTTGCAATAGGTCCTGCAGTATCCAAGTCAATAGCAAGAGGGATAATTCTATCTCTACTCCAAAGACCTACTGTAGGCTTGATTCCTACTACACTGTTTTGACTAGAAGGAGATATAATTGATCCAGCTGTCTCTGTACCAATAGCTAATGGAGCAAAATTAGCAGAAACTCCTGCTCCTGAACCAGAACTAGACCCTCCAACATCATAATTACCATAAGGATTATGGGTTTGTCCTCCAAGTGCAGAATAACCATTAGATGAATCAATACTCATAAAATTAGCCCATTCACTTAGATTAGTCTTTCCTAATATTATAACTCCTGCTTCTCTTAGTTTCTTAACAATATAAGCATCTCTATCACATGAAGAATCTTCTAATACTTTTGCACCAGCAGTATTAGTAAGTTTATCACCTGTTCCAATATTATCTTTTAGAAGGACTGGAATACCATGCAGATCACTAAGTTTTTCACCATTATTTTTCTTTTCATCCATTTCTCTGGCTACTACTACAGCATCTGGATTTAGTTGTATAACTGTATTTAATCTGTTATTATCAATTTCCTTAATTCTTTTTATATAAAATAATACAAGTTCTTCATAAGTTAGATTTCCTGATTCAATATTTTTTTGTATAGATCTAATATCTGATTCAATCAATGATTTTTCAATCTCTTTGTATCTTTGGTCTCCTAATTTATTAAGATCCGATTCAAATGCTGAAAAATCAAGAGGTCTTTTTGCTGTTGTCTTTATATCTTTTTCTTGTTTATCTACTTGTTTTTTTGATTGATTATTTGAGCTAGCTATTTTCTTGATTTGTGTATATAGAATAACAGCTGCAACTACAGCGAAACTAAATACTACTGTCAAAATTGTTCTTAACGATTTCATAGTAACCTCCTTGGTATAAGCTATCAGTTGAATAGCTGAATAATCGCTGTCTCTATGGCAATTATTTATTCAACATATATACTTATTATTATCTCCAAAATGCTTTTTATAATTATAACTTACTTAACCAACTTCAATATCATAATGATCTGTTTGATTATATTTTACTATTTTATAATCACCATCTAATATCTCAACTTCATTAAGACAAGTTGAATACATGAAATGATCTTCAAACAATTTTTCCAATGGTCTATTCTCAAAAAAGCTCATAACAACTTTTAGTACTAGAGCATGAGCAACTATTAAAATATCTTTCCCTTTATTGCTCTCAGCGATATCCAATACTGTTCCTACAACCCTTTTTTCAAACTCACTGAAGCTTTCTCCTGGAAACTCTTTTACTAAGTGAGGCTTGTTCCAAAAAGTATCATACATCTCTTCATTGTCTTCTTTTATCACTTCAAAAGTTTTACCTTCCCAAATACCCAGGTTCATTTCCTTCAAGTCATCCATCTTAATTACTTCTATATTCCTATTACCAGCTATTATTTTTGCAGTATTATAGGCTCTACCACTGGAACTTGAATAAATCACGTCAATATTAGTATTCTCTAGATATTTACCTAGTTTTGTTGCTTGTATAATGCCTTTCTGTGTTAAATTGGAATCTCTACTGCCTTGAACTTTTTTAATTAGATTCCATTCAGTTTCTCCATGTCTTGTTAAGTATAATCTTGTCATTTTTTCCTCCAAATATTATTACATGCTAATTTATAAATAGATACTAAGAACAATTTTTCATAAGATAATATATTTGATTTATTTACATACACTAAATTTGTAGCTTAAGTAACCAATATTATCTTGATATTCAAATAGATTAAAACTGTCTTTTATAATTTGATATATTTTCTTGAGAGTTTCATATGACTTAGTTTTTTGATAAGAATCAACTATATTTCCTATATTCTCATTATTCAACACATCACGTCGAAAATCTCCTAATCTGGGTTTCATTACTTCTTTCCTTGTCAGCATAATTAATTCCTTAATTTTTTTAGCTTTTATATCATTAACATCTTCCTTAATGAATTCTAAGTCCACATAATTACCAGAATAAGGATTAGGAAACATTAAGTACGCATAAGTAATGATTTTCAGATAATCATTTGGATAGTATAAAAGGCTAAAATTTTTATCACTCTTAATAGAATCCTCAGGCTTAATCTTCAATCCTGTATTAACTGCAAACGTTGGTAATCCAACTTCACCTGCCCATCTAAGAGCTATATCTTCGGTATCCGGATAATCAACAGAACCTTTGAAGGGTATTTTATCCTTATAAATACGATAAAGTATTGAAGCTATCACTGTTCTATCTATTTCTATAGTAAGCTCATCTTCCATTATATAACCATCTTTAACTAACCTATCAATTCTAAGCATTCTCTCCTGATGTGGATCCCAAAATGGAATCTGTTCACCTTCACTACTAACAACTTTGCCTTCATTTAAGTATTTATCCGAATCTTCATAAAGAGTTTCATATAAACACAGCATAAATCCCTCATTAGAATAAGCAAATACCTGGTCGAAATGAGCATTCATAAGTCCGTCTACATATTGTCGAGCTTTTAAAAGAATAGGTTCACTTAGTTCAATATATATATCCTCACTCTCTTCAAAATTATTTTGTAGTGTATCAGTATTCCCAGCAAAAACATTTGATGTCATCAGCATGATAGCAAATAATAAACTAACTATAGTAGTTGTCTTTTTCATTTACACTTTCCCTCCATAACAAAAACCAACTTACTCATTACTATTTTCTTGAATTATTGTTTCTATAATTTGTTCCAACTTTTTATCAACGACTATTTCTCCCTCAACCCCTTCAACACTTAGATTATATTTTTCATTCTGCCAATAATCTGCTTTGATACTTTTACCATCCTTATAAAATCTTAATTCATAATTTGCCCCACCCCTGTCTGGAGTAGCTTCTGTATCGATTTTACCGTTATTGATGGTATTGATGATATTAAATAATTTCTGCTTATCTGTAACAAAAATCTCTTCACCATATTCATTTTTTTGTTGTTCAGTATTATAGTTTATATTAATTATACCTATTTTTTCTGCACCTGAAATTCCATTCAGCATATTAATTCTTGACGGAACATTCAATAAGCAAAGTACTGCAATGACTATCATTAAAACAATTGGTATATTCAATAATTTTTTGTTAAACTTCATTTTTATCTCCTATTTTTATCTTATCATTTTAGTATATTATCAATAATCTTACTATCTAAGCAGACAAATAAGACCTATAACATTATACCATTAATTACTAAAGTTAACAATTTATAAAACCACTTTTTATATATAAAAAAACACTAATGAATTACCATAACACCAGTGTTTTACATTATATAATATTCACTTAAGCTTATAGAAGTCTATGCTATTATTATATTTCTTCCATTGTTCTTGGCATCATACATTTTCTCATCCATGCTCCTAATATAATCTTTTATGTTTTCTCCATTATATTCAGCCACACCACCACTTATTGAAATATATGTATCAAGATTTTCTATCTTTAATCTAGATATTGCTTGTCTACATTTTTCAGCTATCATATATGCTTCATTAACTGTAGTGTCAGATAGGATAACCATGAATTCTTCTCCACCGTATCTACCTATTACATCATTTTCCCTTACCATATTCTGCAAACATTTAACTATCGCCTGCAATGCACAATCACCTTCAACATGACCATATGTATCATTGATGCTTTTAAAATGGTCCACATCAAAAAGAACAGCTGCAAATGGAATATTCTCCTTATGAAACAGTTCCTGATTTTTTTCTAATTCACTCATCAAATATCTATAATTATATATTCCTGTCATTGAATCAGTTATTGAAAGAATTTCGAATTCCTTCTTTTTTATAGCATCCTGTAATAGCTCATTGGTTTTCTTAGTCAGTAAATATATTATGACATATGATATCATGACTAGCATCGCATAAGTTATATAGCTTATAATAAAATCTTTGAACAATCCTCCGATACGCTGAGAGATCAAATTGTTTTGTAATCTTTGATAGGATCTATAATAACTTGTAAAACCTAACACAACTACATCAAAAATTACCGTAATGGTATTAAGCCTGTTAGAAAAATACATACAGCTTATCAATAATGGAAATATCCATAAAATCAATACCATATAATCATATTCTAAATAAATCAATGGCAACATCATTATAACTAAAAATAACAGTATATACTTGAACCACTTCTTTTTATGTACATGTACTATTGTTAGTATTCTAGGCATGATTAAGAGAATAAAAGCAGTTACTATTGCCATTATTGCATCAACCATGTAATATATGAACACTCCAAGTAATTGTAGAACTATCACTAATGGAATAACTGTCACAGCAATGTAGAATAGAACTTTTGCTATACGATAGTTTACTTTTACTTCGTTATCAAATAATAGTTTTTCCTCACTATAATAAAAATTATCTTGCATCTATATTCCCCCAATACTCGTTACTTGCCAAAAGATGTTTGGAATATATTATTTTTTTAATACTCATTACTCTTAATATTAACACAATTATTAATTATCATAAAGAGAATTTTTATACTTAATTTAGTTATTTTGTTATAATTAGGTAATACAAAAAGGAGCAAACTTAATTATCTTATCAAGTTAAACTCCTTTTTTGTTAAATTATTATCTAGTCATTACTTCAACATTATTTCTTTCATCTTCTTTTTTCATATATCTCTGATGCAAGAACATTGAGCCTACAGTCAGCACAACTGTAATTAGGCATGACAGTATGAACACTGGTGAAGTAGGATCTGTTATGGTTGAACCTAGACATGTAGCTGCTACCATTCTAGGGAATAATCCCACTATTGAACCCACAATATATTTATTGTAATTAATATTCATAGCTCCTAGGGACATACTAACTATATCTCCTGGCAGAATACCAATCATCCGCAGTATATATGATAAAAACCATTCATTCTTACTCTTAATTGTCCTAAGCTTCTCTATGTTTTTATATTTCACTAATAATCTATCCAATAAACCTTTTCCACAAAATCTACCTAACAGATAAGGTATTGTCAAACTGACAAACAATCCGATCAGATTAACAATAATACCCCACAACGGCGAAAATATCATTCCTGAACTAATATAAAGAGCCATCAAAGGTAATACCACACTAAGTGATTTAATCAAGAATAACCCTATGATAGTAATAGCAGCTAAAAAGTAATTATCAGGAACATAGTTAAAAATATCTTCTGGTGTAATTTTTCCCCAATAGTGGCTTATAATAATAGCTATGACCACAACATTAAAAACAGAAAATAATTTTAAAAATAGTAATAATGCATTGATTCGCCTGTCTCGTTTCAAAGTGCCATCCTCCCAAAATGTATAGAAAAAGCTATAGTTTTATTATATTATTGGTTAGCAGCTTTACAATTAATACATCCATGTGATTCTTCCCAAAGTTCTTCTGCTACAGGTGCCCATTTTTCTGCAGCTTCCTTGGTTTTGGTTGTAAGTTCATCTACATCCTCTCTATCCATTGGCTGTGTTGAAAGAGCTCCTGACTCATGTACCATCTTTTTAAGCATTTCTGGATTATCAAGTAATGGACAAGGTCTAAGCATGTTATCATTGAAGGGTTGATGTTTTCTATACTGTCTGAATAAAGGTTGCCTTAATGCATCTAATAAGCTTACTTCTTTTATATTTGCATTTGAATAATGAATGAATGCGCAAGGTTCAACATCACCATTTGCATTGATATGAAGATAATTTCTTCCTCCAGCAATACATCCATTGACATATTCTCCATCATTCCAGAAATCCATAGTAAATATTGGTTTTGTTTTTCTATATTCACGTACTTTATAGTACATATCTTTCCTTTGTTCAGCTGTTGCTAATAGGTCAAGTACTGCATCTTTTCCTAATGGCATATAAGTGAATATCCATCCAAAATAGCAACCTTTTTCAATCATAAAATCTATGTATTCTTCTGAAGATACTATCTCTTCATTTTTGTTATGATAGCATGATGAAAATCCAAAAGGAATACCATGTTCCCTTAATATATCCATTCCTTTGATTACTTTCTGATATGTACCTTTTCCTCTTCTCATATCTGTTTGTTCTTCATATCCCTCAATACTTATAGCAAATGTGACATTCCC
This sequence comes from Vallitalea guaymasensis, assembly GCF_018141425.1. NCBI lineage: Bacteria > Bacillati > Bacillota > Clostridia > Lachnospirales > Vallitaleaceae > Vallitalea > Vallitalea guaymasensis. Next base: position 4,663,311 of record NZ_CP058561.1, on the reverse strand, counting down.
GACTTCCTGAAGTTTTTTTGCGTAATCTTCGTCAAAAAGAGTACCATTAGTAAATGCCAAGAATACACAATCATTATGTTCTCTTGCAAGTTTTATTATATCATCTCGTCTAACCATAGGTTCGCCACCAGAGTAAATATACATATATGTACCTAATTCTTTACCTTGTTTTATTATGTTACTCAAGGTATCATAGTCTAATGAATCATTTTTCTTGTATTCTGCAGCCCAACAGCCAATACATTTTAAGTTACATGCAGAAGTTGGATCCATTAGAATTGCCCAAGGTATGTTACAGTCATATTTTTCTTTGTTGGCATCAATTAGTTTAAGTCCTTCAATTCCAGCATTGATAGTAAAATTCATTAAAAGTGTCTTTCTAATATTGGGATGTATCTTTGTCAATATTCTTTCTATAAAACCGTGCCATATGGAGTCCTTATCCTGCCACATATCAATTATTGCCTCATACTGGTGTCTTTGGCTTGGTAACATAGGAATCTTACCTGCCCAATCAATAAGCTTTGGAAAATTGGTTATAGGATCTTTTTCTAAATATTTTATACCTTCTTTTATAGCTACTTTACTAAAAAATGATTTTGGTGATTTCATAAAAAATGACCTCCTTTAATTTATCTTATATAATTTAAAAAGACTTTTATGACAATTGCAGACTAGTTATCTACATTTTGTCATAAAAGTCTTGCTTTCCATTACAGGACTATAAAGCCAGGTATTATATACCGCGGTTGTTGACTTTATAACTTTGAAGCTACTCCCTTTTACCAACAAGGTTAAATTATTTAAATAGGCTTATATATGTAATATTTTACACTTTACTATAATATATATAAAACTTGTATAAATTATTACTAAACATGTAAATTAATTTAAAAAGATGATATAACAGAGATTATACTTTCACTCAAAAATCCTTTTTCAAGGGAAACCTGATTAAGTATGGACATTATCATTGAGTATTCAATCAACTGCTTTTTATCTCTCTTAGAATTAACCATATATTTTGCTTTTTGTACCACAATTTTATTGATAGATTTATTCATCAAGGTTATTCTTTTTTTGATTCTATCAAATAATTCTCCTTCTTCTCTCTTTATGGCAAACCACATTTCAACAAGTAGTAATAGAATATTGTTATTACTAAATTCATTATCCCATTTATTAGTTAGATATTTTATTTTTTTCATTAGAGTCATATCATCATCATTAGAAATATCTATAATATCATTTTCAAGAGTTTCTATAACGTATAATACAGTTTGTTCAAATATCTCATCCTTATTTTTAAAATAGTGATAAATGGTTGTTCGCTTCATATTACAACTCTTGGTAATATCCGTCATACTTGATTTGTAATAGCCCTTCTTAACAAAAACATCAAATGCTTTTTTAATTATCTCTATTCTTATAGCTTCTGTATCAACTATTTTAGGCATAATCATTTCCTTTCTTTGACCTAAAAATTATGTAAGTAATTATTATGGACACTAATGACTAAAACAATTATATAATATTATAGTCACTAGTGTCAATAAAAATACCAAAAAATATTAAATAATTTAATCTTTATGGCTCAAGTTATCTGAATTACGGCTTGTGGTATCCTTAGAATTTTTTATTTTACCATTCACACTCCTATTATTGTTATAACTTTTAGATAGTCCACCAAGACTTCCACCTTTGTCTTTTACTTTTTCTTTAGCCATTATAGCCCTCCATAATTTAGGTTATTGTCAACTAGTTAGTTAGGTATTAAAAAGCTAGTAATCTGTTACGATTACTAGCTTTATTACTTATAAATGCTGATTACCTCATTACATCTAAAACAGTTACGTTAATAACTTCTATTAAATGTACATTGGCTCTAACACCTCACTTATAAGTCAGCGTAAAGTTAGTGAAATTAATCATTAACTTCACAATATTTATTTTATCCATAAATCAAAATTATATACATCTTATAATTCAAATTTATCCTACTCTAAGCTCTAATCTCAACTTGTCCGCAATTAGAGCTATAAATTCCGAATTAGTTGGTTTACCTTTACCATGATTTATTGTGTATCCAAACAATTTATCTATGGTATCCATCTTACCTCTTCCCCATGCTACTTCTATTGCATGTCTGATAGCCCTCTCAACTCTGCTAGGTGTTGTATTGAATTTCTTTGCTATAGATGGATATAGTAATTTAGTTATGGAATTAAGTATGTCCATATCATTAATAGCCATTATTATAGCATCTCTTAGGTATTGATAACCTTTAATATGTGCTGGAACTCCAATTTCATGAATTATATTGGTTACTTCAGCTTCTAAACTTCTTGCTGAATAACCTTTTTCAGTTTCAGAAACAAAATCATTTCTTCTATCACGTTTAATTAACTGCATTTTACCTTTTAATTGTCTTATTCTCTTAACGATTGTCTCATTATCAAAAGGTTTCATTATATAATATTCCGCTCCAAGATTAAGTGCACTAGATGTTATTTTTTCTTGTCCTACTGCTGTCAACATAATAAACATAGGAACTTTCTTTATGTCCTTATCTTCGTACATTCTCTCTAATACTCCCAGCCCGTCTAGTTGTGGCATAATAATGTCAAGTAAAACAACATCAGGTTCTTTTTCCTTTATTTGTTTACATGCATCTTCACCATTATTAGCAACTCCAACTACAGTGATATCTTCTTTTGAGTTTAAATATTCAGATAAGATAGTGCACATTTTTACGCTATCATCTGAAATTAAGACTTTGATTGTATCGCTCAACCTTTTTCCCCCTTCTCTTCCTTGAAACGATATTACGTTCCATATTATTATCTTATGATATCCTGTTTATTCATTTATATAGAGAATACGTTACCATATGACATGTTATAATTATAATACTAACTATATATTAATTCAATAAATAATATTCGCAAGATTCGACATGCACAAGATACATATTCTCTTTATATATTACTCCTCAATTAACATATTTTCTATAAAAACACCATAACCCTTTTTTGAATCTTGAACAAAAACATGTGTGACTGCACCTATTAATTTATTATCTTGAATAATGGGACTTCCACTCATTCCTTGGATAATTCCATTTGTTGTTTTTATCAAATCTTCATCAACAACTTCAATAATCATACCTTTATTAGACTCATCACCTAAATATATCTTTTTAATCAATATCTCGTAATCCTTTAATTTACCGCTAACATCGCTTCTGATAAAGGCTTGACCTTCATGCACATCATATCTAAAACCTATGGGTATTATATCATTCTCTAGAACTTGGTCTATTCCTTCATTGGATGCTTCTCCAAATATACCGTGAGAGGTATTCTTCTTTATCTCTCCTAAGCGATTTCCTTCACCGCCAACTATGATTCCAGATATCTCTCCAGGCACTCCATCTTCACCTTTTTTAATTGTTGTAATCATTGTATTAACGACTTCACCAGTCTCAATTTCTATTAGTTGCTTTGTGTCAACATCTGTTATACCATGTCCTAATGCCCCGAAAGTTTTTTTATCCAAATCCATATAAGTCATTGTTCCAATTCCTTGAGTATCATCTCGAACCCAAACTCCGATTTTATATTGATTATTTTCTATGGTTTTAACAGGAGTTATGTTAACTTTTTGTTTTTTATCATTTCTTATGACATCTAGTTCTATTTGTTCACCCTGATTTTTCTTTACAATCTCTATTAATTCTTTTTTTCTTGATATTTGTTTTCCTTTTACTGCTTTGATATAATCACCAGTATATAGTTTTCCTTTTGCGGGATTATACTTTTTTCCGTCTTCACCATATACCAAACCAGTTCCAAGTACTAAAATTCCATCTGTATATACTGTAACACCTATGGTTTTACCTACTGGAACAACCCTTTTTTTATCTATTACATCAACTTTTACTGTTTTTATAGGCAATATACCAAATAATTTTAGTTCTACATCAATAACACCTGTTTTTTTAGGTTTAATTGTAAAAGATTTTTGTAGATTGAGTACAAGATTATCTTTGACAGGTTCCTGATTAACCATTACAACGCCTTCAAGATTTCCATTTATCTTAGCGTCTAATGGAACATTAAATAGGAAGTCGCGTTCTTCGTTAACTAAAATTTTGATTTCACCTGGTAAATATCTGCTTATAAGTAGATCTGATCCAACATTAATTACTAAAATGACTAATAGACTAAAAAATAGAAAAATTCTAAATCTGTATCCTTTGCTTCTCATTATTTCACATCCTATTTACTATTCTTTTGGGGATTTTAATACTTCTCATTATTTGTGTACTATTAAAATTCCCTTACGCAAATTTTATTATGCTAGTAAATAGAATCAATATATGAAATTATTGACTATACAAATAAACCAGAATTTCTCTTAATAATAATCATTCTTTATACAAATATGCTGTAATAACGTATAAACATGAAAAAATCAAGAATTAGATTCTTGATTAGGTTATGTATAATAATGAGTTTTTATTTATTATGTAAGTTGAACTAAACCTTTTTAAACTTTTTATTGAATTTTTTTAACTTCTTCTGCGTAGTCCTTCATTTCTTTTGCATTTGCAATAACAGCATCAGTTATTTTTATGCCGCCAAGCAGTCTTGCTAATTCATTGATAGAACTTTCTTTATCTAATTTATTTATTAAAGTATGTGTAACATTATCTTTAACTTTCTTCTGAATAATGAAGTGAGCATCTCCCATAGCAGCTATTTGAGCCAAATGGGTTATACAGATGACTTGATGTTCTTTTGAAATCTGTACAAGTTTTTCTGCAACCAGTCCTGCAGTTTTTCCACTAATACCAGTATCGATTTCATCAAAAATCAATGATTCAATATCGTCACTACCAGCTAGAACTGATTTGATAGCCAGCATAATTCTTGACAACTCTCCTCCTGATGCTACTTTACTAAGTGATTTTAATGGTTCTCCCACATTAGTTGAAATTAAAAACTCAATTTCATCCCATCCATTTGAATTAAATTTGTTAGCTCTGTTGACTTCAATAATAAAATTAGTGTTCAACAGATTAATGTGCCTTAATGCATTTACAATCAGTTTACTGATATGTTTAGCTTTTTCTTTTCTAATTCTTGTTAAGTCACCACAATAAACTTCAATTTCATTTTTTAGTGTGTTTATTTCTTTATTTATCTGATTCAAATGTTCTTCATGATTGATTAATTCTTCTAGATATTTTTCTTTTTCTTCTTTATATTTTAATATCTCTTCTATAGTATCTCCATATTTCATTTTTAAATTATTAATTAAATCTATTCGATCTTCAATCTCAAAATATCTTGATTCATCCAGTTCAAAACTACTTATATAGTCGTTTATATCTCTATTGAAATCACTTAACATAATCTCAATGTTTGAAATCTGTTCTTCCATGTTCATTATATTTTTATCCAGTGTTTTTATTCCAGACAGTAGCCTTACAGCTTGCCCAATCTGGTCTATTGCACCTGTCATATTGGTACTGTCTCCATTAACATAAGTATGTATTTCTGACATGGACTTAATAATCTTTTTACCATTTGAGAGTAAAGTGTATTCTTCCTTGAGTTTCTCATCTTCACCAATTATCAGGTTAGCTGATGTTATCTCATTTATTTCATATTCCAAAAAAGATATTTCTTTTTTTCTAGTGTGTTCATCAAGCATGAAATGATCGATCTTACTACTGAGTTCCATGTAATAAGCATACTTTTCCCTGAGTTTTTCTTTTAACTCTAAAACATCTACACCGCAAAAAGTATCTAATAATGAAAGATGATTCTTCTTATTTAGTAAAGATTGATGTTCATGTTGGCCATGTATATCAATAAGCTTAGTAGAAATATCCTTTACTATGGATGTAGTAACAACTTGTCCATTCATTCTAAAGACACTTCTACCATTAATATTTATTTTCCTGGTTATTAGGAGTTCTTTGTTATTATCCATGTTAATATCGTATTCATGTAATTTGCTTAAAACAACATTATTATCCACATAGAACAAAAGTTCAATTAATGCGCTATCGCAACCAGTCCTTATCATATCCTTACTGACTTTACCACCAAGAACAGCATTAATAGAACCAATAATAATGGATTTCCCTGCTCCTGTCTCACCAGTTAATATATTTAGGTTATCATCAAAATCTACGTTGATTTCATCAATTAACGCATAATTTTTTACATGAAGGTGTATTAACATATTAATTTCCTCCTACTTGATAGAAAGTATAATAGTATCGTATTCAATGGAATCTATAAATTATTATTAACCAATTTGTTCATTTTTTCCATAATCCTAATGGCATCGTTTTCTGTTCTTACTGCACAGAAAATAGTATCATCCCCAGCTATACAACCCACTATGTCATCAAAATTGAGTGCATCAATAGCAGCAGCTACAGCCATAGCCATACCAACTAATGTCTTCAAAACAATAATGTTACCTGCCCGGTCCATAGATGAAAAACCATCTTTGAATACTCTTATGAATTTTTCATTTAATTTGGTCTCTTTATTCTTTAATACAACGTATTTCTGTTTTCCATCTGATGTAGCAATCTTAGTCAATCTTAATTCTCTGATATCTCTTGATATAGTTGCTTGAGTTACTATAAACCCTTCCTCGATAAGTCTACTTGCTAAATCTTCCTGAGTCTCAATATCATAGTGATTAATTAATTGAAGAATCTTAGTTTGGCGTTCAATTTTCATCCATTTTCCTCCTAGTTCATTAATAATTAGGAATACCTTCCCTATAAATATAAGATGAATCTATAATAGCTGTCTAAAGTTAGCAATTACCTAATTTCTTTTTTAGAATCGTATAAAATCCATTTTTATTACATGTAATTAGTTTAGCACTTTTATAAGAGTTAGATATTATAATTTTATCTTTTTGGTCTATGTTAAAACTCTCTTGACCATCAATGGTAATCATAGTATCGTCATTCCAGCTCTTTCTGTTGTTTTCTAGTGATATCTTAACTACATCGTTTTTTGAAAGTACAATACTTCTTGACATCAATGTATGAGGGCATATAGGTGTTATGACCATCATTTCATTCTTAGGGTCCAATATAGGACCTCCAGCAGACAAATTATATGCTGTTGAGCCTGTAGGCGTGGAAACTATTATACCGTCTGCAGAATAATTGTTAACATGTCCATCATTAACATAAATACTGTATTTCATCATTCTAGATATAGACGTTCTAGCTATTACAATGTCATTTAATGCAACTCCTATTAAATCTTCTTTATCATTAATTAATCTTTTTACATCCAACATCATTCTTCTTTGGACATAATAATCACCTTTAATGATCTTTGACAAAGTACTTAATGCATCTTTTTTTTCTACCTCAGCCAAAAAACCTAGATTACCTAGATTAACACCAAGTATAGGCAAATCATATTTGATCAGATTTCTCGCTGCATTAAGAATCGTTCCGTCTCCTCCTAATACAATAGCACAATCAGCATTATTATACATGTCACTTTCTGAACAGCTATATTGCTGCTTATTGATATAATTAGCTATTTGTGCTGGCAAACATATCTTACAGTCATTTTTTTCTAACCAATCAACAATTAACTTTGTTGTTTCTAGTTTTTTATCCTTGGTCAGATTAGGTATTATTACAAATTTATTCATAAAACCATCCTTCTATAATTCAGGAAATACTTATTTTACAGAATTCTATAAGAATCTCATGTTCATTTCCTAAATAATGGCACATTTATATTTTATAATTTTTCGTGAGCTTTATCAACTACTGTTTTCACAATACTAATAATTTCTTCATCATCCATTGTTGATTGTCCTTCAGTAGTCAGGTAAAGTAAATACTCTATATTTCCTTCTGGACCTTTTATTGGAGAAAAACTTAAATCTTTTATGGAGAAATCTATTGACAAAACATATTTCATAATTTTCTCAATAACTTCTTCGTGAACAGCTCTATCCCTTACAACACCTTTTTTACCAACTTTCTCTCTTCCCGCTTCAAATTGTGGTTTTATAAGGCAAACCATCTCACTATTCTCACTCATCAATTTTTTAACAGGTTCCAATACTTTGGTTAAAGATATAAAAGAAACATCTATGGAAACAAAATCTATTTCGTCATCCACCATATCTTTTGTGACATAACGAACATTGGTTTTTTCCATGCATACAACTCGTTCATCCTGTCTTAATTTCCAAGCGAATTGTCCATATCCAACATCAATTGAATATACTTTCTTTGCACCATTTTGAAGCATACAATCAGTGAATCCACCTGTGGAAGCTCCCACATCAGTACATACTTTGTTCTCTAATTTCAAGCCAAATTCTTTTACGGCTTTATCTAACTTTAATCCTCCACGACTTACATATGGATTAGGGTTCTTCTTTACAATTATTTCCGACTTAATATCAAATTTGGTACCTGGTTTATCTTCTCTTTCACCATTTACGAAAACATTTCCAGTCATAATAATTGATTTTGCCTTTTCTCTTGAATCAGCTAGACCCTTATTGAACAGTAATATATCAAGTCTTTCTTTTTGTACCATAATTATATACATTCCTTCCGTTAAAGCAAATTCTTAGTGTATATATTTTACTTGTTTACGTATGTCATAATTCTATTATATATACTTTCTTCATCTAACTTACATAATTTTATTAATTCATCTCTTTTACCATGTTGTATAAAATCATCTTCAATACCTATACAAACAACTTTTGTATTAGCTTGGGTATCAGATACAAATTTTACAACATTATTCCCATATCCACCAGAAACAACATTTTCCTCGATAGTGAATATATAATCATGGTTATTTGCAATCTCTTCAATTAATTCTTTATCAATAGGCTTAACAAATCTAGCATTAATCAGTGTACACATAATATTATTCTCTTCTAGCATAGCAGAAACGTTGTATGCTGTCTGTGTCAAGGTTCCAACACCGATAATTGCTATTTTACTGCCTCTTTTAATGATCTCACTTTTTCCATAAGTAATTTCTTCATTATATTCTTTTAATTCATTTGAAGCTTTACCTTTAGGATATCTTATGGCTATAGGTGCTTCATAGTCTACAGCGAATTTAATCATAGATTGTAATTCACTTTTATTTTTAGGAGCAATCACTGTCATATTGGGCATATGGCTCAAAAATGATATGTCAAATATACCTTGATGGGTTTCACCATCCTCACCTACCAAACCTGCTCTATCAATTGCAAATACTACTGGTAGGCGCTGCATACAGACATCATGTATAATCTGGTCATAAGCTCTCTGTAAGAATGATGAGTATAAAGCTACTACAGGTTTAATGCCACTAGCTGCAAGTCCTGCAGCATAAGTTACAGCATGTTGTTCAGCTATCCCAACATCAATGAATTTATCAGGATATTTTCTTGCGAATTTATCAAGACCTGTACCTTCTGGCATCGCAGCTGATATTGCTACTATACCTTTCTTCTTATTATCTGCTATATCAATAAGAGTATCACCAAGTACTTTTGAATAGGTATCCGAACAAGGCAAATTCTTAGGTCTGCCATTCTTAATATAGAATGGTTTGGTTCCATGATATTTGGTAGGATTCAGTTCTGCCGGCTTATAACCTTTACCTTTTATTGTATTAACATGTATGAGCACTGGCTCATTTAGTCTTTTAGCTTGATTGAGTGTTTTTATTAATGCAGATATGTTATGTCCATCTATTGGACCTAGATAAGTAAATCCTAATTCTTCAAATAGCATTCCAGGTATGACCAACTGTTTGATACCAGATTTGACGTCTCTTATAACCTTAACAACTTCCTTACCTATTCTAGGAATTTTAGTAAGTGCTTTCTCAACTTCTTCTTTCATTTCTTTATATACTGTACCTGTTCTTATTGTATCTAAATAAGATGATAACCCACCTACGTTTCTGGAAATAGACATTTGATTATCATTGAGTATCACAATAAAATTAGAATCTAGCCTTCCAGCATTATTCAATGCTTCAAAAGCCATTCCACCTGTCATTGATCCATCACCTATTATAGGTACCACATAATTATTCTCATTCAATAATTCTCTAGCTTTTGCAAAACCAAGGGCAGCTGAAATGGATGTTGAGCTATGCCCTGTTTCAAATATATCATGTTCGCTTTCTGCTCTTTTTGGGAATCCACTTAATCCTTGAAATTTTCTAACAGTCTTAATCTCTTCTTTTCTACCAGTAATCATCTTATGGATATAAGTCTGATGTCCTACATCCCATATTAATTTATCATATGGTGAATTAAAGCAATAATGAAGTGCTAATGTTAATTCTACTACTCCTAAATTTGAACTTAAATGTCCACCTGTATTACTTACTACTTTTATTAGATATTCTCTAAGTTCTTTTGCTAGTATGTTCAATTGGTCTATTTCTAAAGCTTTAATATCACTAGGGCTACTAATCCCATCTAATATTTCGTTCACTTTTTTCAACACCTTTACTTATCTTTAATTTATTTGTTCTTGTTTTGCTTCCTGAACAGGCTATAAATTACACCTAATTTATAAACTATCAAGTTAGAGTGCCTTAGTGCAATTTCTTTACCTATAGCTTTACCCCCTACTGTAATAGCAGCAATCACTCCAGTAAGAAGTACATTAATGATTGTATCTTGTATAGCAAATTTAGCTACTAGTTTGAGAACAATGACTCCAGTGGCGAGTCCTGATATAATACCAGATATATCTCCAATTACATCATTAAAGAAATTAGCTACAGCTCCAGCATTTCTAATAATAGTTATACTTTCTTTAGACCCTCTTACCTTACTTGCAGCCATTGAATGAAACGGCGTCTCTTCTGCTGCAGTAACCGCAATACCTAGCAAATCAAAAAATATACCTAACAATACTATTACTAATACAATAAAAATAGCACCGTATAGGCTTACATTGTCCATAAGTACTAGTGCAATATATCCAAGTAATATGGCTGTTATTAACGTAATGACTGTTATTATCCCAATCCAAAGAGTATTTATTTTTTTATGTGTATATAAACTCCTAAACTTTACTTTAGTTTTATTTTTACTCAAATTATTATACCTCGATTTTTCTTATGAAATATTTTATTATGTAATTTAGTATTAACATGAATTAATACTAAAGATAGCAAATTTAGTAAATTTTGCGGCTTATAGTCCAGCAGGTTTTCCCGAATTAATACTTTTTTGTCGCCAAAAAAGTGGTTCCCCATTAAATTAATTCCTACTATGTCACCATAAGTAGCGCTAGATCACCTTACAACCACACTGTAATCCTAAATAAGCTTCAAAAAATGAACAGCCTAGGAGTTTTCCTCAGTGATACCATTTAATCCCTAGCCTCTTTAGCGAAAAAAAGTTTCAAGTAACAATATCTGCTTCACTTTTGGCCAAAAGTTTTGCTCTTAAATTACTATTCCCTTTATTTCACGCAAGGCAGGCTACTCTGTCCACAGCTTTCGCCGCATGACAGGTTTACTCCCGCGCCGTAGATAACTGTATCTAACAGTTTCCACATACGCAGGTCTCCACGACAAAAGGGTCCACGCCCACATGCCATTGTGGATCGCCCTTATGTCTTAACTCCCAGCATAAGCCCGCGACTGGGCGTCACCAGCCAACACCAGGAACTTCATCGATATGCCCTTTTACGGATTTTTAGGCCCGTCTTCGAGATTAATGGTACCAACTAGGATACTGCATCTTTAGTATATCCAATAATATATCATATTTAAAAATAAATCAAGTATCATTAATTAACAAATTTACAAATCTATAATTTTATTTTAACATTTATTACCATTTATATTCAAATTTAATTGATTAAAAGAGCTATTACAATACCTAAAGCAGCTCCAACTAATACTTCCATATATGTATGTCCAAGCAATTCTTTTAACTGTCCATCAATCTTTAATCTATAAGACCCTAAGGCTTCAACAATGTTATTGATTGCTCTTGCTTGCTTACCTGCTGCCATTCTGACTCCAGCAGCATCATACATTACTATAAAAGATATTATCATCAATCCTCCGAATACAGGATTATTATATCCTAATAATTCACCAACTGAGAAAGTAGCTGCCATGACTGAGGCTGTATGAGAACTAGGCATACCCCCAGAACCCATAATTCTATCCATTCTAATTTTCCTTGTTTTTATTAGACATGTAAAGAATTTAATACCCTGTGAAACAAACCAAGCAATAACTGCAGCTAATAAAACTCTATTCTCCGTAATAGTATAAAAGTTCTCCACTAAATACACCTCATTTTTTTCTGTTTCTCAGATAAAAAATAAATTCTTCCAAAAATTCTTTTTCACTGCTATCAAAACTATTTAAACTATCTAAGGCTTTTTCAATTAATTCATTAACTATCTGCCTTGATTCTTCAATACCTTTTATAGTTACATAAGTATTTTTACCATTCTTATTATCACTACCAACTTGTTTTCCTAGTTCTTCTGTTGTACTAACAATATCCAGTATATCATCTTGAATCTGGAATGCTAATCCAATACATCTACCAATCTTTCTGAAAGTCTCTACTTTTTGCATACTACCATTAGCAAGTACTGCTCCAGCAGTGAGAGAAGCTTCTATTATAGCAGAAGTTTTATGGATATGAATATAGTTGATAACGTCCATAGTGATATCATTTTGTATGACATCCGCTACTTGTCCACCAATCATTCCTTTTACTCCTGCGGCTTTTCCTATTTCTTTACAAGCTGTTAATTTTTGCTTAGCTTTGACCTTATTATCCTTTAAGCAAGCATCAATCATTATTTCGTAGGCACTATTAAGAAGACCGTCTCCAGCTAGAATCGCTATATCTTCACCATATTTTTTATGACAAGTCAATATACCTCTTCTATAATCATCATTATCCATAGCAGGTAAATCATCATGAATCAAAGAATATGTGTGAATCATTTCCATAGCCGCCATAAATGCTTCTATCTCTCTTATATTGTTACCGCCGCATATTTTATATGACTCCATCATTAATATAGGGCGTATTCTCTTTCCATTTGCCATTAGACTGTACTTCATCGCATTATAGACAACATGGTCATATGGTGAAGCATTTTCTGGCATATATTTCAATAATATCTTTTCTACTACTTGCTGTTTATCTTTTAGCTCATTACTAAAATTCATTACTCTGTTCATTTCCTTCCGTAAATAACATTACACAATACTTAGTTTTCGTTTTGTACAACTTCTATTTCTTTTTCTACTTTATCAATCTTGCTATTACATTCTTTTAAAAACATCATGCCTTGTTTATATAGTTCTAGACTTTCTTCAAGAGTTGTTTCTCCTGACTCCAATCGTTCAACTATTTTTTCCAGGCTGTCCAAATTCTCTTGAAAAGTTAATTTATTACTCATGACTACCCCACTTTCCACTTTCTATATTCTTGACTTCAGCCTCTATTTTTCCATCATGCAATTGTATTAATAGAGTCTCTCCCATATTGACATCCGTTATACTTTTAACCTGTCCATGAGTATTTTCTATATAAGAATAACCTTTTTCCAAATTGGTTATTGGAGATAACACACTTAATTTGTTTTGTAACAGACTTACATAGTTTTTATTATCATTAATCAATTCCTTGATTCTTCTATTTAATCTATCTTCAAATTCTGTTATATATTGTCTTTCCTTTAATACTCTCATTGATGGACTATTAAAGTCAAGCTTTATTTTATTTAGTTGAATAGCTTTTATACAGGATTCAATCTTGTTATTCATGCTATTAGTAAGCTTATAATTGTATTTTTCTAATATACCATCTATTTCATCAAAAGCTGGGATAGCAAGTTCAGCTGCTGCTGAAGGGGTTGGTGCTCTAAGGTCAGAAGTAAAATCTGATATTGTAAAATCTGTTTCGTGTCCTACAGCCGATATTATTGGAGTATTAGCTTCATAAATAGCTTTTGCGACTATCTCTTCATTAAAAGCCCATAAATCCTCTATGGAACCTCCACCTCTACCAATAATGATGACATCAACATCAGTAACCCTATCAAGATATTTTATACCTTTTACAATATTATTTGCCGCTCCCTCTCCTTGAACAAGGGATGGGTATAACACAAGTCCTATATATGGATTTCTTCGTTTTGATACATTGATTATATCACGAACAGCTGCTCCCGTATCTGAAGTTACTATGCCTACTCTTCTTGGATATCTAGGGATCTTCTTTTTATTATCCGAATCAAAATATCCTTTTATCTGGAGATTCTCTTTTAATATCTCAAATTTCTTATACAAATCTCCCATACCATCTGATTTTATCTGTTGTACATAAAGCTGGAATGTCCCTGCTCTTTCATATACTGAAATATAACCTCTGGCAGTAATGTTAATTCCATCTCTTAACTCACATTCTACAAAATCACGATAGTTCTTGAATACAACACAGGATATTGCACTATTATTATCTTTCAAAGTAAAATATACATGTCCTGAACGATGTATTTTGCAGTTGGAGACTTCACCTTTTATCCAAATATCATTGATGACATAATCATTCACAAATATTTTCTTTATATAGGCATTTACCTGTGATACTGAAAAAATACTTTTTTTCATTTATATCACCCCGATTAATTTACAACTTTGGCAAGTATTCCATTGACAAATGATGGTGAATGGTCCCCACCATATTTCTTAGCAATTTCTATTGCTTCGTTTATTGCTACATTAGTAGGGATATCTTCGTCAAATTTTATTTCATAGATAGCAACTCTTAGAATACTTACATCTACTTTGGACATTCTGCTTATGGACCATTTCTCAGCATTCTTATTGATCATTTCATCTATAGATTCTAATTTTTCAAATATAGATATAGCTTTATGTTTTATATATTCTTTAGCAGTATCGCTTGTTTCAAGCTCGTCAAGATATACTCCTACTCTATCAGTAAATCTTTCTTCTTCATCAAATTCAATAGCAAATACTAGTTTAAAAATATGCTCTCTCATGATCCTTCTGTTCATAATGTACCTCCTGGGATTAAATATATATTGAATAAATATTTTTATTACATTTTAATACCCTTAAATATAAATATTTAAGGGTATCTTTATTATACTATATTTAGTTAATTGTACAAGCAAATATTTAAAAAATTACAGTTATAGCCTAATTTAGTGGTTATAATCCATATCTATTTGCTTTTTTCTACGTTAACACCAGCTACTCTTATGTTAATTTCATCAACTTCAAGTCCTGTCATGGTCTCTACTGCATTCTTAACTTTTTCTTGAACGTTGTTAGTTACTTCTGGAATACTACTTCCAAAGTCAACGATCAATGAGAGTTCAAGTGAAACATCTTTTTCTCCTACATCAACTAAAACACCTTTTGCCAAGTTCTTTTTACCAAGCATCTCAACTAAATCGCCAGTAAAATTACCTACCATACCAGCAACTCCCTCTACTTCTGTAGCTGCTAACCCAGCGATTATAGCAATAACTTCATCTGCAATATGGACTTCTCCGACTTTATCTTTTTCGTGTATTTTAACTGTCTGTCTATCCATTAATTAATCCTCCTATCTCAGCTATATTTTATTATATGAATTCATTCATGCTATTTTTAATAAAACCATTTCTAGGTTAATTATAACAAATCTTATAGGTTTTGCAAATTATTTTTTCTAATAATTTTAGGCTTTCATGTAATAGTAATCCTTACATAAAAGCCTAATATCATTTCTATATATGTTTATTGTGCTTTAGTAACATCCAATAATGTTATTACAATGTTTTCTGCGTCAACTCCTGTTTGTCTTCTTACTACATCTTCTACCTTTGCAAGATCTGCTTGTGATAATTCTTTTGCATTGATTACTACATCAACTTTATTATCAATCATTCTTACAAATACATCCTTGAATCCTTTAGCTTCTAATATGGACTCAGCAGCAGCTTCTTTTTCAATTCTATCTTGAAGGTCAATCATTTCTTTTACTGCTTCCACTTTATTTTCATCTTTCAGATTTTGATTGTCAATTATTGATAAATAACCTTCTTTTAATTTTGAATAATCCTGCTCCCTATCTATTTTCTTTTGTAAGAAATATCCTGCTTGTAATGTATTGCCGCTTGTTAGGATAGCTTCTCCTACATTACTATCATTTTTATCACTAGAAGTTTCTTTCGCTTCTTCTTTTTTTTCTTCCTTGTTTTCATTTTCTGGAACTGTTGAAGCAGGCTCAGCCGCTTTGTTCTCTCCTTGTTTCTGTTCTTGTTTTTGTTCCTGTTTTTGCTCAGGTTGTTTTGCAATACTATTAGGTGATTGATTTTCTGATACATCATCTGCTGCATTTTCTTCAGTTTTTGCATCAGTATTGGCATTTTCACCATTTGGTACTAATGCTGTTGGTGTTGTAACGTTATCTTTTTTTTGATCTTCACTTTGATTATTCAGAACTTCTTGTGTAGGAGTACCATCATTTTCTGTAAACTGAAGATATCCAGCTATCGCAATCATAATAACCAAAGCAGTAATTATAATTTGATTCTTTTTGAAAGTTTGCATAATTATTCCCCCTTATTTTGAACCATTTTCATTACTTCTATTTTATGCATAGGAACGTCTAATAATACTTTAGCCGCATTAATTAAGTTTTTTTTAACAAGTATATCATCACCGCCTTCAGCTATTATTACAACGCCACTAATCTCTGGTTCAAGCTCTTTTAATATGATTGGTTTAGTAGAACCATCGGAGTTATTAATAAGTACAGTGGCTTCTCTAGAATCTGTTTGTATATTTTGTCTTGTTCCACCTTCGCTATCTACTTCATCGGATTGTGTTTGTGAATTAGGGGTATCTTTATTTATAATTATTTCACCGCTTGTTTTTAACATGATTATTACTTCAACTTTACCCACTCCATCAATATTAGCAAATTCCTTCTCAAGTCTTTTTTCAAGTTTTTCTTCATACGTTTGGGGATCACTTGCCTTATATGTATTAGGTGCGATGATACTATTATCTACCTTGGTATTATTGCTTGGTTTTATAAGATTTTTTGAAAATAATAAAAGCAATAATCCTGTCAAAAACATAATGAAGAGAAAGCTTATTCTTTTTTTATCTTTTTCGGTCTTATTACCTTTTGTAAAAAAATCCAATTTCATCTTTATCCTCCTGTGCTTCTAGGTTAAAAACAAAGTGTAAAAACAGTTAACATGTCTCTATAGTAATATGTATATTATTAGAGGACAATTTATAGAAGTTTTTAATTATTTTTTTTATTTTTTTTTCTAATAGAATATCTTCAGATGATCTTAATTCCCTATTATCATTAGATTCTCCTATGATAATTTTTTCTATTTCCACTCTATCTATCTGAGAATCTTTTTTTTCGATATATTCACTGTTCACTGTGAGATTTATTTCTTTGATAGTACCGTAGTTTTCATTTTTGATATCTTCTTCAATCTCTACTGAAGCTTTGGTTATAGAGATTTTTTCAGCTTCCAACAGTCCTTTTACATGATTGATTATCTTATCTTTATAAATTTTCAAGGTTATCTCATTTTGGACATTTGCGTATTTATTTTCAGTTTCCTGAGTATCGGTATAATTAATTTTAAATTGATTCTTGATAACATCATAATTGAATTGTTCCAGTATCCCATTATATTTGATTATTGGGTTAATTATTATAATCATCAAGATAATTCCAGAAAACAATCGAAAATATTTTTTCATATTGCCACCAGGTATGAGATATTCCAATATCTTGGCTAATAATAAAAATATAACTATGTTTTTTATAAAACTATAGAATGCTTCCATATCTTCATTCCTTCATTGAATAATATTTTATCTTATGTAGGCTGTAATACTTGTTGCATTCAAGATTATTGTTATTGTGATTATAAATAAAAAAGCGGTAATAATAACTATTCCAAGGAGTATAAAACATATATCCCCAACATTGGATAAACAATTGACTATACGTTTATCGGATATTGGTTGGATTATGGCAGATGCAAATTTATATAATAAAGTCACAACAAGTATTTTTATTATTGGTATCAGGCATATCACAATGATGATTATCAATGCTACTATACCTATTCCATTTTTTATTAAGACTGCACACCCTAGAACTGTATCAGCTACACCGCTTAATGTAGTACCAACAAATGGGATGGCAGATACTGCAACTTTGACAGATTTATTAGCTATACCATCTATGACTGGTGTTGTAAAACTCTGCATGGTAAGAACTGCCGCAAAAACGATAACAAGTACCTTGATTCCCCAATTAACTATGTTTTTGAATAGTTCCACCATCTTGGATAGAATACTTTCTTCTGTAATGCTGTTAATTATCTCAAGAACTATAATTATATATACAAAAGGTACTACATATTTTAGAATAATGTTTTCTACTACGCCTATTATGATTAGCATTATCTGACTGTAGAGAAAAGTTGAAGTATAATTCCCCGACAAAGCAGTAGCAGCAAATAAGCTGGGTATCAAAGTTTTAATAAAGGTCTGTAGATTAGATATTACTTGAAGTGCTATAGTATTCAATATATTGTACGATTTCAATATTATGGTTGACATCAATAGAAAAACAACAAAATAGCCAACTTCGCCTACATATTTATTATTAAAAGCAGTAGTAAAATTAGTGAATACTGCTGCTATCAAGGCAATGGCAATAAGTTCTATTATCAATTTTATATTTCCTTTTACTTCTATGAAGATATTATCTAACACTAATCCAAACATATCATTGAAGTTAAGGTCCAAATCTCCGCTAATAACTTTGTTCAATGTTTCCCTGAAGTCAATCTTAAGCCCCTCTTCATTACTGAGTATTTCATCCACCGCTGATTGAATATCATCATACTCAATAACTTTTTCCTGCTCTGCTAATATACTATCTAGTTCTGATGAAGCAAACACACTTATAGATGATAATTTTAAAGCTATAACTATTATCAATAACCATCTAATTCTTCTCATAGTATTCTCCTAATTCATTTAAAACTGATTGACCGTGTATGCAGCAATCTATATTAAGATATTAGTTATCATATTAATGATTGATAGTATTACGGGCATGGATATAATTAATATCATTATTTTTCCTGCCATCTCAATTTTACTTGCTATCGCTTGCTGCCCAGCGTCTTTACATAATTGGGCACCAAATTCTGTTATGAAGGCAATTCCCAGTATTTGCAGTAGTATCTTTATATATATATCATTTATATTGATTAAACCTGTAATCCTAGATATCAGATCCAGTATTACTCCTAACTTGTCAATAATAATAAAGAAAATAACTATACTAGCTGCAATACCTATATAAATACCAAATTCAGCATTACTTTTTTTTAGTACAACTATTAATATTGTTGATACAATACCGATAATGACAACTTGTACAGCTTCCATCAAAACATTCCTTTCAGATTTTCCCTATATACATTAAATCTCTATAAATCCATTTCAATAAGTTCAATGTATTTTCTATAGTTGAAACAACGTCTGTATTTTTTCAAACAGTTCACTTATATATTCCACAATCCAATAAAGGACAACAACTAATCCTGCTAGTGTAGTTAACATAGCTTGTTCATCTTTTCCTGCTTTCTTTAATAATTGGTTGAGGACTGCAACCACGATTCCAACTGCAGCTATTTTAAAAACAATAGATATATCCATTATTACCCTCCCCTCAGAATAAGGCACGTCAAATTATCTTTTGCTATATGAAAAGTACAATGACCAATATACCTCCAAGAACTCCAAGGCTTCTATACAGTTTATTGTATTTGGCATCATCTTCCATAGTAACTTTTATTTCTTCATTTATTTGCTCTAGAAGCAGATTGATGTTATTATTTTGCATCTCTTTATCTAGATAGCCTATATTTTCACTGAAGATCATAATATTTTTAATATCTGTAGGGTTCAAATAAGTCCTTTTCAATATTTCTTCAGCTTTTTTCTTCCATACTTCTGTCAATGATTTTCCTGAATTGAGTTTTAGTTCTTCTGATATGGATTTAAAAAAATCAGCTATCTCATGGTCAAATCTTTTACTGATATCTTCTAAGGCTTCTGGCATTGGAGATAATGAGTAATTGATTTCACCTCTTAACAGGATCAGCGCTTTTTTCAATATTCTAAGGTCATTGCTTCTTCTTATGTAACTTTTACTATAATAAAAACCTAAAAGTGAAGATGATATAAGTATTAGAGTAGCACCTAATATTTTTACAACCATGAAATAACCCCCTTTACTTAATTATCAACAACAATACTTATCATTTTGCCCTGCTTATCATATATCTTCTTTACATCACCAACTCCATTTTTACTTTCTAAGACAATAAAACGTTCAATTATATTCTTATCTATCAATTTTTCCAGTATAGGTTTATTCTTGACTTCAACCAGTGATGAGCCATGTACAGTACATATCATCTTACAACCTGCATTGATAACAAAATCTATGGCTTCTATATCTTCACTGCTCCCTATTTCATCTACAGCAATGACTTCTGGAGACATTGATCTTATAAGCATGAGCATACCTTCAGTTTTTGGACATCCGTCAAGTATATCTGTTCTGATTCCTACATCATTTTGTGGTATACCTCTATAACAACCTCCTATTTCAGATCTTTCATCAACTACACCTATGGTTATTCCTGTCTTATCACTTACACCATCTGAGAGCTGTCTTACTATATCTCTCAATAATGTCGTCTTGCCACATCTAGGAGGAGATATTATTAGAGTATGATATATTCTATTTTCTTGAAATATGTAGGGCATAACTTTGTTGGCACAGCCTTTTATTTCATGTGAAATCCTGATATTTATGCAAGTTATGTTTTTTATAGTCTTTACCCTATTGTTCTCTACTACTACCTTTCCTGCCAATCCCACACGATGCCCTCCGTCAACGGTTATATATCCATTTCGCAGCTCGTCCTCAAAGGCATATAGGGAATAGTTGCTTATGAATTCCATAGTATCCTTTAAATCTTTTTCAGTTATGATATAAGCTCTTTTGCTGCTTGTTACTAACTTGTCTTGGTTTAAAAAGTATTCTTTATTATCTATTCTTATAATAAGAGGTTTATTAACTCTTAATCTGATTTCCTGCAATAAGTCTAACTGCTCTTTCTTTAATGATCCAAACCATCCTCTAAGATTAGTTGTTAATATTTTTTCAACAGTTTCTTTTTTCATCACTTGTCCACCTTTCTTAAAACAATATATGCCTGTACCAACTTTTTTATGATAAGAATTTTGTTTAATCATAAACAAAATTAATATCTCATATATTGTATAAATCAAAGTAACTATCAACAACTCACTACCAGATAAGGAGCAAATATGTTATGAGAATAATCTATTTATTGATCTTATGTTTTTTTATAATAAAACCTATTGATGTTAATTGTACTGAAGAGATAAGTTATGAGTGGAAGTACATACATGGAAAAGTCATATCCGTCATAGAGGATACTGTTGATGAAGAAAATTGTATGAGATATCAAAAATTACTGGTAAAGTTAACAGAACGAGACCTTACTGGTGAAGCAGAGATTGAAAACGTGATTAATACGGCTTCAATTTATAAAATTGTTGTCAAACCAGGAGATGAAATTATTATTGTATGTAATCAGACAGGGGATACCATAGAAAATGGGAGAGTATATTCTTATGCTCGTGACAAGTATCTAATTTACCTTTTATTAGTTTTTATGGGTGCCTTATTACTCTTTGGAGGTAAAAATGGATTCTACTCTATTATAAGCTTGACCATATGTGTTTCATTGATACTTTTTGGCTTCTTCCCGTTAATAATGAAATCATATAATCCAATTATAGTGGTTAGTGTTATAAGTGTCATATCCACTTTAATTACATTATCTGTTATTGGTGGTCTCAATATTAAAACATATGCAGCTATTATTGGTACTATAGGTGGTGTGATTACCTCAGGTTTGTTAACATTTTATTTTGGAGCTCTAACACATATTCAAGGTATTGGTGATGAAGATGTTGAATTATTATCATATTTCACCGAAGGATATAATCTTAATTTTCGAGATCTGTTATATGCTGGAATCATTATAGGGGCTCTTGGAGCCATTATGGACGTTAGTATGTCAATTGCTTCTTCTATGGGAGAGCTTTATGAGAGTAATCCTAGAATAGGTAAAGATAAACTTTTTACGGCAGGTATGCGAATCGGTAAAGATATAATGGGAACCATGTCCAACACACTTATATTAGCTTATGCCGGTAATTCTATAAGCATGATTTTAGTATTTTTCTTGTATAACAGGTCATTAGTACAATTTATTAATTCTGATCAGATAGCTGGAGAGATATTAAGAGCACTTTGTGGCAGTATTGGCTTGATATTCAGCATTCCAATAACTTCTATAGCCTTTATATCCATCAGCAAAAAACGGAATAATTATGTTAAACCAAAGGCAGTTTATAGAAAATAATTGAATTAATAATTTAAATAGGGGCTGTCGGATAATACATTTTTAACATCAATATCAAAAAATGTATTATCCGATAGCCCCTTTTATTTTATAAGCTTTTTGCCCATTTGTTCCATAAGCTTTCAATGATATTTACTAAACATGGGTCAAATTGTATCCCTTTATTGGATTCAACTTCTTTCTTGCATTCATCCCAAGATAAACTTTTTTTGTATGGTCTTTCAGAAATCATGGCGTCTATTGAGTCACTTATTGCAATTATTCTTGATGCTAATGGTATTTCCTTTTCTTTTAAACCTTCTGGATATCCTTTTCCATCCCATCTTTCATGGTGATACAGCACTATGATAGCTATATCTTTAAGATTTTTTGATTTCATCAATATGTCATATCCCATTCTACTATGATTTTTTACAATATTATATTCATGTGGTTGTAATTTACTTGGTTTATTGAGTATATTATCAGGAATACCTATCTTTCCTATATCGTGTAGATGACCGGCAAGATGCAAGTCTTCCAATTCTTTTTTACTAAGCCCATATTTTTTTCCTATATCATATGCCATATGTGCAACCCTATCAGAATGACCACTTGTATATGTATCTTTTGCTTCTAGTGCTCCTGTTAAACATTCTATAATATCATGATAACGATGGAATCTTTTATGTCTTAATCTATCAAAAATATCAATCACTTCTTTCTAATTGGTCTAATAACATATAAGAGATATAAATACTTGTCCAAATAAACTTATTATATAACGTTTTCTGCATGTAAGGAATATAATTGATAATGATTAACAATTTCAATAATAGTATAGTTTATATTGTTAAATATGTCAATAAATACCATATTTTAAGCTTTATAAGTAAGTCAGAAAAAATGTTTTGTTCGGACTTGGCTTTTGCAAAATAGTATATGTATATGTTACGCCAGCTACTTGCTCGTCCTGAGCAAAAAGCTGGGTTCGGCGTCCTGCCTCACTACTCCACATATACATATACTATTTTGCACGAGTAATGTTCAATATAATCACAAAACACTTTTTCTTCTAACGTGGAATTAACTATTGGCTATATGGTAATTTTTATTTTTTATTAAGAAAAACTAACAAGTGTGTGTAAAGAGCAAAAAAATAAAAGCCTAATGGCTTTTATCTATATTTCAAGTGATATTATGCTCTTGATAAGTATTCACCTGTTCTTGTATCGATTTTTATTTTGTCTCCGATGTTAACAAATAATGGAACGTTAACACTGGCACCAGTTTCAACTTCTGCTGGTTTAGTTGCTCCAGTAGCTGTATCACCTTTTACTCCTGGTTCTGTATGAATTATCTCTAACTCTACAAATAGTGGTGGTTCGATTCCGAAAACTTCTCCTTCATGGCTTAGGATTTTTACCATGTCATTTTCTTTAACGAATTTTAATGTATCACCTATTTGATCGCTATTAATTGCGATTTGGTCATATGTTTCACTATCCATGAAATGGAATAAATCGCCATCACTATATAAGTATTGCATATCCTTCTTTTCAATATGCGCTTTTGGCATTTTTTCAGTAGGTCTAAATGTTTTTTCAATAACTGAACCTGTTTTTAGGTTTTTAAGCTTAGTTCTAACGAATGCTGCTCCTTTTCCAGGTTTTACGTGTTGAAATTCAATAACAGTGTATATTTGATTTTCATATTGAATTGTTAGACCATTTCTAAAATCTCCAGCTGATACCATATATAATTTCCTCCCTAACTTTTATCTTTTATAGTGTAAACTAATACGGAATTTTTTTCAATAGTTTTATAACAAATATTAAGATTAATCCACAAAAACTCTGTTGTGGAATATACCTATATAACTTATTATAGATAGTATAGAGTATAATTATACTACTTCAATTAATTGTTTTGGTGATGATACGAAGTTAATTATTCCATCTTTGGTTACACATACTAAGTCTTCTATTCTTACACCACCAAATCCAGGTACGTATATTCCTGGCTCTACAGTGACTACCATATTTTCTGTAAATACATTTTCATCACTGTATGAGAATCTTGGTTCTTCATGTATGAATAATCCTACACTATGACCTAATCCATGACCGAAGTTATCTCCATAACCTTTATCAGTTATAATATCACGAGCAATTTTATCTATATCTTTACCTACACATCCAGCTTTTACAGCTTCTAGAGCTTTTAACTGAGCTTCAAGTACTATATTGTAGATTTCTTTTTGTTTTTCACTGGCTTTGCCTACAACAAAAGTTCTTGTCATATCAGAGCAATAACCTTTGTAGATACAACCAAAATCAAGTGTTACAAAATCACCTTCTTCAATCTTTTTGTCTGAAGGTTCAGCATGAGGTTTTGATGAATTAAGTCCTGAAGCGACGATAGTATCAAATGATAAGTTTTCAGCTCCATTTTTCTTCATGCAAGTTTCAATTTCTAATGCTACTTCTTTTTCTGTAACTCCTGGTTTAACAAATTTTAGAATATGTTCATAAGCAAGATCACCAATGGAAGCAGCTTTCTGAATACATCTTAATTCTTCTTCGTCTTTGATCATCCTAATTTTTTCTACAGTATCGCCGATAGGTAATAGTTCTACATTTTTTAACCCTTTTTCATATGTAATATATTCCTTATAGGATATAGTTTCATCTTCAAATCCTATTGTTTTTGCCTTATCTTTGTCTATGATGTCATTCAATATCTCTAATAATCCGCTTTTAGTGTAATCTATTATGTCAAAGTCAGGACTCTGTTTATTGGCTTGTTCAGTGTACCTGAAATCTGTTAAAAGTTTTTTAGTGTTTTTTGATATGTATAGGTATGCATTAGAACCTGTAAATCCGCTAAGATATCTTCTGTTGTAACTGTCTCTGATAAGTACTGCATCGATTTGTAAGTCATCTAAGCTGTTTTCTAATTTTTGTAATCTCATTCTTATCTTCCTTTCTATTTTTTTTGCTATGTTATCTCTATAGTCTATAGTGATACTATCTTTTCTAGTGCAATAATATAACCATCAAGACCTTTTCCATATATTTGCTGTACACATACTGGTTCAATTACCGATACATGGCGAAATTCTTCTCTCTCATATATATTGGAAATATGTATCTCTATGGTTTTTATATTAACTGATGCTATGGCATCTCTTATAGCGTAACTATAGTGTGTATAGGCTCCTGGATTAATGACTATACCATCTATTTTATCAAAATAGCATTGTTGAATCTTATCAATAATCTCTCCTTCTGAGTTAGACTGAAATACATCCACTTCAATACTTAATGAATCAGCAGTCTCTTTAATCATCTCTACCAAACCATTGTAGTCTTTACTGCCGTATACACTTTTCTCTCTAATCCCAAGAAAATTAAGATTAGGACCGTTAATAACTGTAATTTTCTTCATAGTATCATCCTTCTTAATTATAATAGTGTAATTATCTCTTCAGCAATACTTTCCACACCTTTACCAGAAGTCTGTATAATAATATCTGCTGAACTGAGATATTTGTCTTCTCTGGATTCTAACATCTCTGATACTTTTGTTGCATAATCTTCTGTCTGTAATAAAGGTCTAGTATCATCATTTTTTACATTATTAAGGATGTGTTCAACATCTGCATGCAAAAAAATTACTTTACCTATTTTTTTTAACAGCTCTCTATTATTTTCTCTTAGTACTATACCTCCACCAGTTGATATAATACAATTATTCTTATTCACCAATGTTTCCAATAATTTTGATTCAAGATTACGGAAATATTCTTCACCATCATTATTAAATATATCTTTAATACTTCTATTTTCTTCTTTTTCAATTTCTGTATCAGTATCTATGAAATCTCTGTTCAGTATTTTAGATAGTTCTTTTCCTACTACAGATTTACCACTGCCCATAAAACCTACTAATAAAATATTTTCTTCCATTGATACACTCCTTTTATCCATATTGATTGATCAAATCAGTCATAACTTCTTTTAATATCTCTTCTGGAATACTGATATCATTCCAAATTTCATATGCTTTGACACCTTGATAGAATAACATTTGAAAACCATTCAATATTTTCATTCCATTTCGTTCTGCTTCTTCTAGAAATTTAGTCTTACTTGGATTATAAATCAAATCTACGGCTATACGAAATTTTTTATAGAAATCATCATTTTTTACTGGATTATCATGCACATTTGGAGACATTCCTATAGGTGTTGTCTGAATAGCAATATCAAAAGGTGATATTTTATGAATTTCATCTAATCCTAGTGCTTCAGTTTCAACATCATAATATTGTCTTATATTATTAGCAAGTATTTCG
The DNA here is from genome assembly GCF_018141425.1 of Vallitalea guaymasensis. NCBI lineage: Bacteria > Bacillati > Bacillota > Clostridia > Lachnospirales > Vallitaleaceae > Vallitalea > Vallitalea guaymasensis. The sequence goes on along the minus strand of NZ_CP058561.1, from coordinate 4,636,333 downwards.
CCTTTTATAACAGTTCTATTGATAATAGTTATTTTTTTACATTTTTCTCTAGCACAAAGCATTCCTACAGCTTTAGCAGCTCCTCCTGCTCCTATTATAACGATTTTACTATTTTCCAGCTGTATGGAATTATTTATTAGAGATACATTAAGTCCTTCTGCATCTGTGTTATAACCAACATATCCACTCTCAGTGTACTTCAATGTATTGACTGCTCCTATTTGTTTAGCAAGGGGAGTGACCTCTATCAGATTATCCATTACTTGCTCCTTATATGGAACAGTTACGTTGAGTCCTTGTATGTCAAGTGCTCTAGCACCTTCTATTGCCTTATCCAACATACCTTCATCAACTTTAAAAGGCACATATACATAATTCATATTTAATTTTGTCGCCAAAAGATTATGGATACTAGGTGAAATAGTATGTTCTATAGGATTGCCAATCAATCCTAATACTTTGGTGTTTCCATTAATGTTTTGATTCATTCTTTTTTACCCTCTTTAAGTAAGCTTTTATGATTTTCTTTTCAGTGTTTCTTTTTATTTTAGTTATCCATTCTTCTTTTTCTGCAATAGGTACAACTAATATTGTCTTGATCTTTATTCGATTACCACCATAGATGTCAGTAAATATTTGATCTCCTACTAAAACTGTATTTTTTTTGTTGGTCTTAATTGCCTGCATGGCTCTTTTAAGATTTCTAGTCATTGGTTTTAACGCCTTATGAACAGCAAATACCTTTAACTTTTCGTTAAATGTAGTAACTCTGATTTTGTTGTTATTGGAGACCAATGCTATTTTGAAACCAATCTTTTTTATATCCTCAAATAAGTCTATTATCTCTTGATTAGGATGTTCCATATCATATGGAACAAGTGTATTATCTATATCAAATAATATTCCTCTATAACCTTCATCATACAATTTTCTATAATTAATTTGTCTAATTGAATCAGTATACTCTGATGGAAAGAATCTCTCTAACAATTATATCACCCTTAAGTTTAATTGATTTTTAGTGTTATATCATTTTGATTATAACAATATAAATATCACAATACAAGTTTTTTAATAATAATCAGTAGTCCAATGTATATATATATTGACCTTAAGCTACTTATATAGCAAGAAAAGTGTGCAAATAGCACACATAGTCCTTTTTTTCTAATCGTATTTATTTGGATACAATTGTAAATCTTTTGTATCGTCACCATTATCAGCATAGACATATACGTTATTATTATCTATACTGATACTAAAATGAGTATAACCACCTTTTTTCATTTTTATTATAGGTAATTGATTTATCTTAAAATCTTTGAATTCATTTATTAATTCATTAATAAATTTGTCATCTATATCCTCTGAATTTACAACAACTTCTTTATTAATGTTTAACTTCTCTATGGAATAATTTTTGAATTCATCATTGCTTTTAATTATATTTTCAGCTGCATTTCCTAACAGTGTTGCATTAGATATATCTGTATCTCTTTTTAATTTATCTATCTTACGAATCTGTCTAGGAACAAAAATAGCGATAAGTACAGTCAATATAACTATCACGACTGCTACTTCTACATAAAAATAAGTACTTTTATTCTTTAGATAATTAACCATTCGTTTCTTCATGTGTAATGTCCTCCATTAAAAAGAATGTTAACTTTTTAGTAATTCATTACTTGTTACAATCTTAGCTCCTAAAGTATTCTTAAAATGATTAAGTGCAAACCCATGTCCTTCATCTGTTAATCCACAACAACAATCATCAATCACAGTGATTTTATATCCAAGATTATATGCATCAATAGCTGTATGCAGAACACATATGTCTGTACACACTCCCATTAATACTAGTTCTTTGATATCCTGTTGTCTTAAAACCAAGTCTAATCTGGTTCCATTGAATGAAGAATACATCACCTTTGATATATTATATGTCTTTTCAGGTTTTATTTTCATGAATACGTCTTTATCAATAGCTAATTCACTTCCTTTTTTATCACAATGTAATGGAAACAACTTAGCTTCAGGTGAAAACTTGTAACTATTTTCCTCATGGTCATCATTGCAGATATACAATAAATCTTCATCTTTTTTTATTTTATCAATAACTTTTATTATATTATCTTTTATAGCTTGCCCACGCTTACTCAAAGATAAAACTCCTTTATCATCAATAAAATCATATACGTAATCTATTAATAAGTAAGCTGTATTCATTAGCATTTCCTCCTTATACTATTCTTCTACTAGTGATATTTTAAATTCTTCAGATTTTCTTCCTAATTCATTATTATATACCACTACCCATAAATATCCAAGACCATCTGAAAATTCTTCTTGTTTTAATATGAACTCTGCTTTATCATCCTCTATAGACCCTGAATTCACTAGCTGTTGATATTCACTATTGTCACTTCCTGATGGAACAAAATATACTTCTGCATCTGTTGAATTACCATCTACTGATGCTGTTAATTTGGTATTGTTATAAATAGTTATAAAACCCGATTCATCTTCTAATAATCTATTTCCTGACTCATCTTCAAATACTATGTTTTCTATATCTGGGGGTTGCTCTTCCAGTAATTCTTTGTATAGTGTCATATATTTATCGTTATTATTAGATGAACATGCTGTCAACGATAATACCATAGTTCCTAAGATAACTATTTTTTTTAATGTGTTCATGTACTCTCCTCCTAATAATTCTCATACATTCCTTAATAACCTATATAATTCTTTAACCTTATATGTAATTAATTAAACTCCCAGTATGCTTCAGATTATATTATCAAGTACTTAATAAATATAGTTTAGCCAGTTATTACTAATTTTAATAGTAACTTCATAATTATTGTAATGGATAATATAACACATTTTATAATAATATAGCAGTTGTGTCAAATTATGGATTGTAATTTGTATATTCAATTACTGTTTTCGTCAATTAATAGAATGAATTATCTTAATTATTGTTTTATTTAATTTTATTTTGTTAACTGCTTAGACTCCTATATTATAATACATTTTCCAATTTTTGTAAAATAAAATAGTAATACATCATGTTATCCGTAGGGAGTTTAAGTTGTTAGGAAAGTTCTTTAACGTATATGAGATATGGTTTTATTTCATATACTTAATAGAACTTTCATATAAGATAAAAAAAGGTCATTTTATGACCTTTTGAAGGAGTTATTTATTTAGAAATATTGACTAAAAATTACTACAAATCTAATAATTTTTTGATTCTTTAAATTTAAGTAACTTTTTTATATTTGATATAGAGTCTACCATCTTATCTTCTGGAACATTCTCTTTTAGTTTATTGATAATAACTTCGGCATATAGTTCAGTTAATATCTTGTTTATATTTTTTTTGCAATCATTTTCTTTATTGTCAGGGAATTTCATTATGATTTTGATATCTTTTTTGTTCAAAGAAATACTCCTTGTTTTTATGTGTTAATAAATATATATGTGGTAGATAGGGAACTAATTAATAAAAGATAATGGAAAGTGGCTGACAGTCGTGTAGATAGTATATGGGAATATTTCGTCAGCCCATTAAACGTCCATGTTTAAAAGGCTGAGTTCGCCGTCCTAGCTCACTGCTATATATTCCCATATACTATCTACACTCTGTAGTTCACATTATATAATATTTAATTTGCTGTATTATAAAATAAAGTGGGGTTGTCGTATAATACATTTTTAGTAACATCCCCAAAATGTATCTGACAACCCCTTCTTCTGATGAATCTTATTTTAATATACTAACTTAGTTTATTTTATACTTGCAGATAAGATATCTTTAATCATTTCTATGTTGTCTGTAAGATTACTTAAAACGCTTACTGCTTGACCTAATTTGTCATCGCCTTTTATAAGTTTATTCTTGAGGAATATAGATTTTATTTCATCAAGACGTTTTTGTTCTTCGCTATTCAGGCAGCCGACTATTTCTTTCCACTTGAGCATATTAGCTTCGGCATCAGAGGTTAGTGTTTGGGAATCATTTTCGTAGCTTGCTAGTATTTGATGATTTAATTCTTCGTCATTCATTATAGGCACAATCTTTTCTGCTATTTTATTCATGTTTCTATAAGAACCTTGAAGTTTGAAAGGTGGTTCATTTCTATATTCATCAGCCATAGCTGCAGAATAAATGTATTCCATGTTAACTTTTAGAACTACATCTCTGACTCTAAATAGTTTTTCTATGACACTAGTGTACTCATTAAGTTCATCTATTGAATAATTGTTCTCAAGATTCACAGTTTCTCTTTCAGCTCCGTTAGCCATTTCGATAAGACCATATATATCTTTTTGGCTCCTGCTTGTGAGTTTACTAAGTACAGGATTAGAGGTTAAGCTGTTTTCAATATAACTAAGCTTGAAGGCTTCTTCATTCTCCCTAAGCATATCTCCAAGATTATACACGTCCGCTCTATTTGATAGCATATCTGGTATCTTGAATTTCTCGCCGCTTTCAGTATAAGGATTACCAGCCATTACCACAGCTACTTTCTTACCTCTTAGATCATATGTTTGCCCATTACCATTATATACTCCTTCAATCTTTCTTTGTCCATCACACAATGATATGAATTTCTGTAAGAATTCTGGATTACAGTGTTGGATATCATCAACATATATCATTACATTATTTCCCATCTTAAGTGCAAGATTGAGTTTTTTAAGTTCATCTCTGGCGCTAGTATTATTTGCTTTTCCTGGATCTAATGATGTTACATCGTTACCAAGGGAAGGACCATTAACTTTAACGAGTATAATACCAAGTCTACTTGCTATATACTCCATCAAAGTAGTTTTACCATAGCCTGGTGGAGATACTAATAATAGCATACCCATTAGGTCAGTCCTTTTATTTTCTCCTATAACACCAATCTGCTTAGCAAGATTATCTCCAATGAGAGGTAAATATACTTTATCAATAAGCTTATTCCTAACAAAAGATGAAAGAACTTTTGGCTTGAATTCATCAAGATTGAGTTCTGTTTTAAATTCCTTGATAAGTTCCTTCTTGATATCTTGGAATTTGATATAGTCATTTACAGTAACTTCACTATAGTATTTTAATTTGTTCATGAACCTAGTATAGGCTAATTTGTATGTTCCTTCGTTAATTACATAGTGGCTACCAACTAATTCACTTATGGTTATCTTGGAATCCATATTTATAACTCTACCTAAGTTAGCATCGTTCTCAATTAATAGAACAATTACTTCATCAATTAACCCTGCCAATTCATCCTTATCTATATCTTCAAATCCATTAGTCTCTGTTCCATAGGCATTAACCCATTCTTTGATTAGATAAAAAAGCCCTTCTATGTCATCTTTACTGTTTTTGACAGATAGTTCAAAAGTTTCTAGAGCATTTTTATCTCTTAGATAACCAACAAAGCCTTCATACATTTTTTTAGCTTCCCTGCTGACTACGAAATCTTTATTTTTCATAATTTCCTTACAGAGATATTCAGCTGCATCAGGAATATTCTTGCTATCAAACAGCACTACATTGTTATAGGTATTTTCAAGTTTTTCTACTATATAAGGTATATAGCTTTCCAAATTAGGTGATGTATTAAAATATTCACTGACTTTAGCTAACTCTCTTAACCTGGATGTCAATAATTTTTTCGTATCAGCATCTATTAACCTATTCCAAAACAATCTAGCTGAAGCTCTAACCTGGCTACTATATATTAGCAAGTCTATATTCTGATTAAGTTCAAGTAATGCTTTTAATATCTTAGCTGCATCACTATCATGTACCCCTTTGGTATAGCCTTCTTGATATCTTGGTTCCATATATTTTTGAACAATTTCCACCAGTTGAGTTTCAGACTTTGAGTATAGCACATCCAAACTTTCAAACTGTTTAGTACTTGCTGCTCTAAACACCAAATAAGCAAGGTATTCACCTCTATAAACATCTCTGCTTTCTGATACAATACTCTGTGAAAAAACATGTTCATATCTACTTATATCATCATGAACGACTTTATCCCAAAAATCAGTACCTGTTATATGATAATATAATTCATCATCTTTTTGTACAATAGATAAATCAATGGCTTTTGTATTAACTGAAAAATGATGTTGTCCTAATTTTATGACATTATCACCGTTGACATATAGTTCTTCTTTATCCTTAAGTTGACGGATAGCATCTTCTTTCAATTTTTTCAGCCTCGAGCTAATCTCATCTGCCTTGACATTGTCTCCTAATTCTCTTAGCTGAGAAATGATATCTCTAACCTTCTCAGCCATAATGTCAGTAGCAAGATATCCATTAATCTTTTCTACTGAATCATAACTACCTAGTCTATTGGTTATTCCCTTTATTATACGCTCCGAAGAGTTAACCAATCCAAGGATACGTTTATTCAACTTATCTATCAATGCCTGTTTCTTGCTCTCGAAAGCAGTATATAACTCTTCTCGTTTTTCACCAAGTTTATCTATATACTCATCAAATTCAGCGAATTTACCTTCTAATTCTTGTATCTGGACCATAACTTTATTGAGGTATTGGTCACATTTTTCTACTGTGTCAGAAACATCTAGATAATTGACTACAGCTTGACTAAGTAATTTCATTTGTGAATTGAATTGAGTAGTCATTTCACTTTTCGTGAATTGCTCCACTCTGGTTTTTAATCTTGCCTTAGTATTATTGATTAAAGAAAATAGGGATGAAATTTTATCAATGATTTCTGTAGTCATAGTTGGGTCTTCAATCTTAAAATTACTTACAATATCTATCAAAAGTTCTAATTCAGCACAGGTTTCATCTATTTTTTCCCAAAGTTCTTTTCCCTCTTTTGATTTGTTAACCTTATCAACGCTATCTTGTAATTCTTGTACTTTATCAGCATAAGGTTTAAGACCTTTAGGCTTAATTATGAATTCAACACATTTTTTTGAGAATTCCTCATTCTTCTCTTTAACTTTCCCGTCTAATGAATCAACGAATTGTATATCTGTATATCTTAGGTCCCTTAGTGAAACAATCTTGCCACGAAGATTTCGTATGTCAGCTAATACCTTCACATATTCATTTATACTATCAAACGTACCATATTCCAGTTTCTTGAGAAGTTCTTCTGCTTCATCTGAAACACTGCTTATTTGCTTCTTTGTAGCTTTTTTGATTCTTACTACTTTCTCAAATTCACCAATGGCAAATGTTGAGGTCTCTTTTATAGATATAAGTACTTCTTTTAAGTTATATACCTCTTTTTTATCAAGCCAGAAGTAAGAATCTATTAATTGCTCTGATTCTTTTACAATATCAATATATATACTCTGATAGCTCTCGCCTTTTTGAATGAGTTTATATACTATCTTACATTCAGCCATACAGTTTACAATATCCTTATTGCCGATATTAAATAAGATAGAGTCATTTTTACTCTCACTTACATAATTTTTCCCAACATAAGGCGTTTGCCATATCTGTATCATATGATTCTTTCTAGGCTCTTCTTCATTTTTGAATACTATCATCTCACCATTATTAAAATGTGAGTATCCACTACAGACAATAGGTGTATCTATTGTCTGTTCAATTATGTTATATGAATATACTAAATATATACCACTATCAATGTTATAAAAGATATACTGATAATCCTCTCCGTTAGATGAGCTAATCATCTGATCAAAAACTGAATTATCCGCTGGTACATCAAATACTTTATATTCACCATTTTGAAGATAGTAACCCTGAGGGAATATAAGACCATGGTTACCTGGCAGGAGCATACATGTATCTTTTATGGAATCAATTCTTACAACATTCTTCAACTTATTATTGAATATGAAATACCTGTAATCATTCTCCTTGTATGGCTTAATCTTAAGTATTATTATCTGGTCTAAATCTGCATAAAATATCTCAGCATCATCAAGGTTCTGGTCTTTATCCTCAACATCTTCAGAATATATCCCTTTACCTGTTTCTGTATTATCTTCTACTTTTATTGTCAAGTCTCCACCTATAGTTTCTACAAAAACTTTATCAAGAATTGAGACATGTGGATGTATACCTGTTCTTTGATCATCTCTTGATGCTTTGACAAACTTGAATTCGTTTTTACCTATGAATTTAACTTCATGGTCACTTCTACAATCTACATATGTTAATCTTCCATCTTCTATCAGCCATTTGAATACTTTGATGTCTGTAGCATTTTTTCCTGTCTGGAAAACCATATAGAAGTATGGTTCAATTATAGTGAATTTAGCAAAAAACGTATTCTTATAATACTTGTACAGCTCATCAAAATCTCTTAGAAACTGATCATCATTAATTAATTCGAGTGTCTGTTTTTGGAATGTACGATCTTTATATTGATAAATAGAAAATACATCACTAAGTTCCACCTTGGATTTCAATCCGATATGAACATTGTAACCAAAGATAAAGAAGTCATCCACTGGCGCCATATCTCTAGGTATACAATTATTCTCGGTTATAATACGTTCGCTTCCAAGAAGCTTTGTTTCAATAGAACCAAAGACTTCTTTTCTAACGGAATTAAGTTTGTGGACACGTTCCTTTAAGTCATTACCTTGTTTTACAAGTCTGTTCTTAATAACTTCATATGTACCATTTTCCATATCGTTATTATCATTTTTAGTTTTTATATCTTTATTATCTTTAACATCCAATATCATCTACCTCATTTACGTGTAGTTTCCATCAATTTTGCTGGTAAGTCAGCAACTCCTGCCTTATTAACAGTATCTAATAGTTTACCTAACATTGTTTTGTCTTCACCATTAGCATTATTCATCATTTTATTAACAGCTCCAGCTATTGATAGATTCTTTAAATCTTCAGATGTTAAGTTAAATCTACCTACTAATTCTTGTAATTGTTTCTTAAAGTAATCTGGGTCTCCTGTTATAAATGTTTCTTTTATATCACTAAGCACTTCACTATTATCAACTAAACGGTCATATGATTTACCTCTTGTAATGGAACCAACAATTTTATCAAAGAACATAGTTTCTCCACCAACAATATCAATCTTAGCTGATTTGAGTGCTTCTGTAATAACAGCTGCTTGTGAACTTGCTATATCTTTTTGGATATTGATATCTGCAAGTGCAATTTCTTTTTCTTTTTCTAGTTTGAGTTTGAACTCTTCATGCTCTTTTCCTACTTCGTCTAATGCTTTCATGCTAGTAGCTTTTTCTTTGATTCCTTCTGCTTCTGCCAAATATTTTTTCTTCAAGATATCAGCTTCAACATTTCCTTCTTTTTCTTTTACATCAATCTTAGCAGTTTCACCTTTTGCCTGTGCTAAAGCTTTTGCTTCAATAACTTTTGCCTCAGCTATACCACTAGTTGATTCTTCAAGTACCTTAGCATCAACAATTACTTTTATTGATTCTGCTTCTTTTTGTGAAGCTTTTAATTTTGCGTCTGCATCAATGATTGTCTTTTCTGCAATTCTCTCAGCAGCTTGTTTTGACGCTTCTGCTGTCTTAACTTTTATAATGAGATCCTTCTCTGATTGTTCTTCTGCTTTTTTGATAGCTACAGTTTTATAACGATCAGCTTCAGCTATTGCACGTGTATCTTTAATCTTTTCTTCCTCAACTACCGTATCTTTCTCAACAGCTACTCTTTCTCTTATAACTGACTGGATATCTTTCTTCTGAACCTCTACCTCTTTTTCTTTTTCTATAGTAGCAAGTTCAACTAACTTTTCTTTCTCTGTTCTTTCCAGTAATCTTTTTCTATCTACTCTTTCTGTTTCAACAGCTTCTGTGCTTTCTTTTGCTTTCATGGCAACAATAACTTGTCGATCTTTATTTTGTTCAGCAACCTCTATCTCTTCTTCAGTTTTAACTCTAGCCATTTCTGACTTGAATCTCTCTTCTTGGGCTACTTTTTCAGCTTCTGCTGTCTCTCTAGAATTAATAATCGCTATTTCTCTTTTTTGCTTAGCTTCTGCTTCAGCATTTTGCTTCTCAAGCTCTAATATAGCCTCTCTTGCAGATACATCCTGTTGTTTTATAGTTTTTTGTTTATCTCTTTCTATTTGATTAGCTAAAATTCTTTGCTCTGAAGTGAGTTCAGTTATTTTCTTGATACCCTCTGAATCCAATATATTATTACTGTTCAAAAGCCCAACATCTGTTTGTTCTAGATAATCGATTGCCGCATCATCCATAACATAACCATTTAGATCTGTTCCAATAATCTGTAGAATTTCATTTTTGAAAGTCTCTCTTTCAGTATATAGTTGGACAAAATCAAATTTCTTACCAACTGTTTTTAAGGCTTCTGAAAACTTGGCATCAAAGAATTCCATCAAAGTTGTTGGATCAGATGCTTTTTGACAGCCTAATAACTGAGCAACTTTCAATACATCTTCACGCGTTTGATTGACCCTAACAAAAAAAGCAACTCTTATATCAGCTCTTAGATTGTCTTTACAAATCAAACCATCTTTTCCTTCTCTTGCTATTTCTACTCTTTTAACTGAGATATCCATTACTTCATATCTATGAATTATTGGTACTACGAAAATACCACCAAAACATACTATTGGACCACCAACACCATTTCTTACTATTACTTTTCCTTGTTCTACCTTGTGATAGAATCTTGAAAATAGTGCTAGTAATCCACCAACAACTATTACTACTACTCCTATAGTGGCTAATATAATTTGAACTGAATACATTTTAACACTCCTTATTTTTTACTGAGATATTTTCATTGTTGGAACTGAATTCCTTTTAATAGAATTGTAGATTTTATGATTTATAAATCTAACTTGACAATGTAATATATATCTTTATTTGTGTCTTTTCTGCTGACAAATGCAGCTTCATCCTTATTAAATGACTCTTCCTCATACTCGGATTTAACATTAATTATTATTGAAGCACCATCTCTTTTGATTTTAGCTTGACCTAGACGTCCATCTTTCACATCGCACATGAGTATGCATAGTTGTTCAAGTACTTGTTTGTCTTTGTTATCTTGCATATTGCTATACTTGAATATACCTTTTAGGGGAATGGTTTCATACTTTGTCAGGAATATACTGATTATCATGGCAGGTATTAGTAATATTCCATTCAACAGACCTCCTACTGCAACAAAAGGTAAGTAATATATCAACATTGATATAATCCAAAAATTCAGTATAAATATGCTTATAATTAACATAAAAGGCAATTCTCCTACATTTAGAAACGCTAAAATTGCATAGAATGGACCTGAATTATCAGCACCTATGTCGATATCAACATCCAGAAAGTCAAAATCAAATGCACCAATAATAACAATAATCCAGTACAACAATACTACTCCTAATAAAGCTGTAGGTATAATATTTACTCCCGTAACAGCATTTTTTAGCAACTCCGTTATAACAACCCCCTTACCTATAAAACTTGTAATCATTACCAAATTTTTTATTTTTTTACAACACATGCTCAATTTAAAATATTTAATAATATGTACGAGTAGAACTAAACACTAATAATATATATTATACATGTAATTTTATTACCAATTCTGTATATAGTCAAGATATAATAGTGAGTTAAAACTTTGTTTAACATATTATTATTGATATTAAATTATTGGAATTTTTGCATTAAGTTGGTTTTGATATCAATTCTCAAGTTGGTTTATTCATTGGAGACCTTACCTTCTATAAATAAGGATGATGTTTAATGATAAAATTTAAGCCTACCATTAAGGTAGGCTCGTACTAAAGTAAATCTAATTTATCTTTTTTTATTAATCCATATCAAAACATAATTCATATGGTTCTGCTAAATTTCCACCATCATAATCCACACGGACATATACATAATCATTTTCATCTACATTAGTTCTGTAATTGTCACTGCCATCACAATTAGATATTTTTGTTAATATATCCTCTGATGAATCGTAAACATAAAAATCTATGTCAATATCACTACTAGCTTTATCAAAATAAAGATCTATATCCATCTCTCCAGATGTAGTGGCAACAAGTTTAAAATAATCAGTATCATCATAACCATTTACGGTTCCATAAACATATGTATTACTTTCATAAACATTATATTTATCCGCAGTTGCCCTAGTGTCATTATTTTCATCTTCAATATATTCTCTAGTAGCCGCATTTGCAATCATGCCTTGTGATAAAATTAAACTTCCAGCTAATATTAAACCTAATATTTTTTTCATTCTATTATCCCCCTTAATTAAATCAACTTTAGTACAATGTATACAATACACTTATCACAATAAAAAGTCTGTCAAAAATTGTATGTAAAATTCGCAATTTTTGACACTTTTATATTATTGTTAATATTTAGTTTATTTTAATTATGTTTAATGTTTTTTTATCTATATTTTAATATGAACTATTCTATTATTAAAGTTTTTTTTGAAAAAAGGTATTAATATTAACAATCTAAGACCTTTCCATCTATTTTTATGGTAATCATAATAGTTCCATTCATCAACAAATTTTATTTTAGAGTCTATCTTCTCCATTTCTTTTCCTGATTTAATTCCCCACTTGAAGGTTGCACCAGTTTTATTAACTGTATCATGCTTTTTACCATTTTTAGCTATTAAAGGTGTCATCATTTCAAGTAACATATTAGCTCCAGAAAAATGATCCAGTAATTTATACATTAACTCCCTTATTTGCTGTTCTGTGAAATACATTAAAATTCCTTCTGCTATTATTAAGATTGGTCCTGTTTTATGTATATCATCAATCCATGTGAAATCAAAAACTGATTTACCTATCATCTTATGTCTATTAGTTTCTTCAAAAAATTTTCTCCTTAATCTTATTGGTTCAGGTAAATCAATATCATACCAGCATATTTGTCCATTATCAACTCTAAAATATCTGGTATCCAATCCACATCCAATATTAATAATTGTAGCATCCTGATATTTATTTATAAAAGTTCTCACTTCTCGGTCAAGTATTTCTGTTCTAACTGCCACTCCTGTCTGGGTCATCCATGAGCCTTCAAATTTTGTAAACTCATAATCTATCTGCTCCATCATTTCTAGCGCTTTATCATCAACTACTATAGGATTATCAATTTTTGATTCTGCAGCTCTTGCCCAAAGAGGAATAAGTAATGTTTCTGGCACATCTTTTAAATATTGCTTCATATTTTTTATCCTTCTCTCTATGAATTATTATCATCACTATATTATATAATAGATTAACAATGTTGTAAATGATAATAATAGTCATAATCAGATAATGTCATTTAATTAATGTAACCATTCTCTTTTTGCGCAAGTATATAGAATATTTTCATATTATCTTTTAATGCCCACATGAGACAAATAATTACTCAAACATAACTTTAATAATCATTTATTTTAAAATCTATAATTAATAACTTTATCATGAATGTCATAGATTGTTACTACACCTATATTTTCTTCAAGAATAATTGTAAATGGTTTTTCACTGTCTATATCAATTTTTTTAATTTCATGTCCATTATCTATTTCAATACGCTCAGCTTTCACCTTATTCATTGAAAGTAAAGCTTTGCCATATCTATTTAACTTAAATTCATAAATACTTTCTTCTATAGAACTTAAAGATCCACCACTTCTAAAGAAGTATCCAAAAGAAAAGCCTTTTCTATTAATATATATAGAAAAAGTATGATCACTACAATGTTCATTGTAAAAAACCATGGCACATAAAGAATTTGATATGGACTTTGCAACTTCCCAACTATCATCAATTTTTTGTGATTGTCTTGCATCAGATTCAATTCTTGATTTTGGTACACCTATATTTCCATTAGTATATAAACTAATAATACCTAATATAGTTAGTACTATTATCATAGTAATAAACTTACATATTTTCTTACACATATCTCCATCTCACTTCCAAAGATTTAATCCAAGTCCCATTAAAATTTTCATCTACTTCCTTGACGTATGCCGTAAAAAAATAAATAATTTCGTCTTTAAGAATAATGGATGCATCAAATAGATTACTAGTATAATTATCTTCAGCAGGTTTTAACCTTGAATCCAAAACTCCAGAGAATACTAATTCAATTGAATCTGACCATTGACTATCAAATTTCATATGCATTGAACGTATTGTATCCATGCAATACATTGCATTGTCATTATCTACATAAGAACCACTTGTATAGCTTGCATCAACCAACACTGAGTCATGAAATCCATGAAACCTTTTCATTAGATCATCAATGTCATTCTGGCTCCTTAAATAACTCCACCCCTCTATATCAGCAGATTTTAGGTTATTAAAAAAGCTGATATCTCTACTAAATACTTCTTTTCCTAATATAAGGTCGGAAATAATATTAAGATTATCAGAAAAATACTCATAACCTCTAAAAGAAAAAATATATCTATCTCTATCAGCTGTATCCAATAGACGGTTGCAGTCTTCTTTCTTCTTTACTTTCCGTGAAATCCAATTATCCGGCAAAAAATAATCAATAATATTAACATTTGCCCCATAGCTATCTGTCTTCACTTTTTTATCAAGAAAATCAATTAACTTCAATCTATTATCTGCTTTTGAATCCATAACCAAATATTTTTCATAGTATCCAATATTAATTATAGCTAGTACCTCTGAAATAAAATAGTAGTCTTCACAGCTATCATATACTCTTGCTTTCAATACTCCAAATCTCCTTTATCAATTTTATACTCTTACTTAATATTAGTTTTACAGTACTATATAATTATATATTTTATAATTACTTCTACTAGTTACTTATCAAATTTACAAAGAATTTGCTCCATATCTTCTATTAGCTTATCAAACCAAATTATATAATCTAATTTTAAGTTACATTTATATAAATTATACTTAGATTTTAAATTGGCTAATTGTTTCTGATTAGGATTAGTAAATGTAATATTTAGCCTCCAATATACTAGATATATCTCCTGATTGCTCGTAATTATGCAACATTTTTATATAATCAAAAATAAAAATCTCTTCTTTATCAGTTGAATGGATATATTTTATCCAATACTGTTTAAATTACTTCTTTCATCTATTCGTCTCACTAAACTATATGTATATGGTGTAAAATATTTTAACCAAACTTTATTAGCATTTGGATTAATACTTTCAAAATCCACACCACATCGCTTATACTCTTCTTTCTTTAATTTCTCTATCATGTAGGCTATTAAACTACTATAAATTCCTGTTCCTCTATATTTAGGGTATATATATGCTCCACAGATATGCATTGTCTCAGAATCATCATCTATAAGAGTTTCACCTGATGGCTTAATCTCTAAATACCCAATTATCTTCTCTTGAATAGTAGCAGTAAAAAATCTAGATTTTCTACTTACTGATTGTTCTTTGAATTTTTTAATATCTGATATTTGCGCTGGATGAAAAATTGGACTTTTGTTCATATGTAAGGCTAATTCATTCTTAAGATCAATTAGAAGATCAATCTTATTTATACTAATTTCTTCTATCTTTACATTTGGTATGCTCTTATATATTATTTTGTCATTATTAATAGATGTAATAGCATCTACACACCTCATACCAAATCCATTTTGAAAGAAAGTTTTAATGGCTATTTCATTATGGGCATATATTGCTATTGCATGATTAAATATTTCTTGTTCAACCCAGATTTTAGCCACTTCTTGATATAACATTGAATAAATATATGCTCTATTTTCTTCAATTGCTCCATGACCATGTATGGGACAAAATGTACCTTTTACATTACCAAAAAAATCGCTAATCGGTCCATAACCAGTCATGAACCCAACTACCTTATGTTTATCTAATGCTACTATTCCCAGATTATTGTTAACCATATCTGATAACACCCTGCAAAATAAATCTTTATAATCTTTATTTGGTAACTCAAGTACTTTACTACATTCTTCTTCATATTCTCCAAGTGTAATATCTGCCATTTCTTCAATGTGATTACTATTAATTTTCTCAAATATCATTTATTATTTTCCCCTTTACTACCTATTCTTTTTTAACCTCTATACGACTTGTTTTTATAATAAACTAGACTTTTCATTACAATCATACCTTCCCTAGTAATGATATACAGAATCAATCTATGCTCAATTATATACCCTTTATTTACCATTTTCAACCAATTAGTGTATACCAATCTATGACTAATATTGCACCTTTATTTTGAGATAGAATAGAGGGTATACTTATTATGTATACCCTCCCTCAACTCATTAATCCTTATTTATTTAGTTTTTCTTACTGATAATCATATTGTACAGCATTTGAGCTACTTCTGCTCTCTTAGAAGTACCCGTAGGATTAATTATATTATTATCACCACCGTTGATTATATCTCTACTTATTAGATATTTAGCTCCTTTTATGGCATAACTTGATATCTCATTATTATCTATAAAATCTTCTAGTTTATCATCTTCGTCATCAAAATTACCTAGTCTATCTGTAACTTCAAGGGATTTGTAAAGTATATACATCATTTCTTCACGTGTTATTTCTTTACTTGGCTCAAATGTATTACCATATACCTCAGGTAAAATATTATTATCCTTTGCAATAGATATGTTATCTGTATACCACTTATCAGCCTCTATATCACTATAGTTATCTTTACTCTGTGATGTAAAGTTAAAATATCTAACTATAAGAGCTGTAAATTCTGCTCTAGTTATTTCGCCATTAGGATCAAAAGAAGTTTCACTCTTTCCGTTAATCACTTCTCTACTAGCAAGTGTTTCAACAGCTATTTTGCCCCAATGTGTAGCAACATCATCAAAGGTTTTATCAACATACATTAGTGCATAATTACTTAAATGATTTGTAGTAAATCTCATTACTCCATTGACTACAATACCTTCTATTATTTCTGCATTTCCTTTTTTATCAATATATACTGCAACTACTTTATGATTTTCATAATCACCATTGATTGGTATTTCAATTATTATAGGCTCATCAGATTCAAAATTAGTTTTTTTACCATCTACAAATATTGATATATCAAATATAGGTAAAGTTCCGATTTGTTCTTCTAATTCTTTTGAAAGTTTTAAGTCTTTTTTATCTACTTTATCAATCTTAGCTTGAACATTTTTCTTCTCTAAACCTTCAAATGCTGTACCATTAAAACTTACTTCAATATCTTCTTGCTTTATAGCAAAAGTTGTATCTTTGCCTTTTTTACTTGATGATATTGTTTTTGCACCTGATACTG
The DNA here is from genome assembly GCF_018141425.1 of Vallitalea guaymasensis. NCBI lineage: Bacteria > Bacillati > Bacillota > Clostridia > Lachnospirales > Vallitaleaceae > Vallitalea > Vallitalea guaymasensis. The sequence goes on along the minus strand of NZ_CP058561.1, from coordinate 4,619,038 downwards.
ACTTGGATGATGAACTACTACTATCACTAGAATACGATCCAGCACCAGTTGATGGTCTAGCTGTTGTAGATATTGTTATGCTATCACTCTCTACGGATTGATATGTGCTATCTGTTTCTTTAATCCTTTGTGTAAATACATACTCTGTACTTGCATTTAGCCCTGTGAACACATTACTATCTTGCCACGTACCAGTTCCCATTTTGTACTCATAGCCATTTGTAGGTGTAAGAGTAATACGATTATAACTTCTTGACTGCATTGCTAGTGCTATTGGTGTAGTTGTATTGTCATTTTTCATAGTAGTAAATAAAATATGCTCTAGCACATAATTATTATTACTATCAGCTACACGTACACATATTGCATATTCAGTCCCTACTGACAAGTTAGCATTCAATTCTCCCAAAGTTCTATCTACTGTTAGTGTTACTTCATCTCCTGCTGCTATGCTGCCTGTCTGCTTTCCATCTGATATAATCCAATAAGGACCTTCATATGAAGGACGTGGCATAAGTACTGTCACTTCATATGTACAATTTTTATCTACCGAAAATATAACTTTAGCATCCATTTTTGTGATATCAGTTACTGAAAGAGTAGTAAAAGCAGGTGGTTTTATTACATTTATCTCAAATGTATCTGATGTCTCTTCTTCACCTTCATCCGTGACAGTTATAGTTACACTAACAGTTTCCTCGGTAGTTGGTGTATATATAAGAGTTCTTGTATCTTCATTAAAAATTATTACTGAATTTGTTGTAGACATAGAGTATATTAAAGTATCATCATCTGTATCTGTAAAAGTATTCTCAGGTATTATATATGTAAATTCTTTTCCAACTGTTGCTGTTTGATCTGGTATTTCGTTAGCTACTGTTGGAGCTGTATTGTCTGAATTGTTGTTTATCATTATGTTAAAAGTATCCGAGATACTATTATTACCATCACTTACTGTTACAGTTACCATATATAAATCAGAAATTGTTGGAACACCTGTAAATGTTTTAGAACTGCCACTAAACGTTATACCACTTGGCATTCCCTCAGCAGTATATGTATATCCATCTACATTTATAAATGTATCCTGAGGAATTGTATAACTAAAATCAACACCAACTTCTCCTTGTTGGTCTGGTATTTCCTTATCTACTGTAGGAGATGTATTAGTCGGTGTTACAATTATAGCAAACGTATCACTTACACTGTTTCCTGCTTCTGTCATAGTAATTGTTATATCATAGCTCCCTGTAGCCGTTGGTACACCTGAAAAAGTCTTTGAACTTTCATCAAATGTTATACTTGTCGGCATTCCAGTAGCTGTATATTCGTAATTATAACTGTATGTATCGTTAAATGTATCAGTAGGAACCTCATAGTTAAAAGAGATTCCAACTGCAGCTGTTTGATTCGGTATCTCATTTTTCACTTCTGGTATAGGATGCCACGGTCTGTTACTACCATCAGCATCTGTCATTACATATGTTTTAGCAGTAGAATCTTCATAACAATATACTACTACACGAAAACTACCAGTATAAAGGTACATTCCTATATTTGCATTTGGGTTAAGTATTGTTAATTTCGTTAACTTTGGACACTGGGAAAAGGCAGCTCCACCTATATCAGTTACATTTTCTGGAATTACTACATTGGTTAATTTTATACATTGGCAAAATACACTTAATCCTATAGTAGTTACATCATTATGTATTATAATATCTTCTAAACCAGCGCAATTGTAAAATGATTTATCACCTAGAATAGTTGCATGATTTGGTATAGTGTAAGAAGTATCTAATTTTCCTTCAGGGTAACGTATCAATTTACTTCCATCCTTAGTAAATAGAACTCCATCAATAGATTTATACTCATTATTATTTGTATCTACATTGATGCTTTGTAAACTAGTGCAACGTTCAAAAACATTGTCTCCAAGACTAGTTATAGTACTAGGGATAGAGATGCTAGTTATGCCACTACACTGCTGAAAAGCGCTACCTCCAATTATCTCTACACCCTCTGGTATGGATAGACTTGTTAATGAAGAACATCCCCGAAATACACTTGCACCTATTTCTCTTACTGTATTTGGTATTGTTATACTTGTTAAAGCATCTTCCCACTGGAAAGCAGCATACTGAATTTTTCTTACAGGAGTAGGCATACTACCATCATGAGAAAAGCTCACATCTACCATAGCTGGTATATTAACTGTTGTATCACTACCATTATAATTTGTAATAATAACATATTTATTATTGTTACTATCATAAGCAGTTTCATAGTTAAATAGCCCGTCGGTAGTTTCAGCTGCATAACAGACTGCATTTATACTCATGAAACACAAAATCATTAGTATTAATAATATTATCTTTTTCATTGAAAATCCTCCTTTAAATTTTTACCTAGTCTTATCTTATTAAAATCATAGGTTATTTACAATATAGCGTGAGTAACTGGTCATAATCCTAAAGTTACTGATTTGGGCATAAAAAAAATGACCTGAGTTGCTCTAAAGTAACTTAAGTCATTCTGTTTATTTTTAATTTTATTATTAATACTAATTTCAGATTTTATACTATATTTATTCTTTAGTATACTACATTCTCCATTAACTCTTTACATTTTGAAGTCTAATTTTTATGGATAATGAGAAAAACACTTGACTCATCTACCTCATGGATTTTATATTCATATCCTAATGAATCTCCAATCTCTTCTAAATCTTTCTGAGTATACGTAGTAGCTTTAAAACCATCCTTACAAATAATAACTCCATCCTTTGTTTTATCATAATCAAGCTCGCCTAGTAACCCCTTATCAGCTTGTTCTTGAAACCACATTATCCTATATTCCCAAAATTTTTCACTATAAGTACTGAAAAAAACTTTTCCACCACTAACAACCATTTCCAAAATCTTCTCAATCAATTCAGTAGATTTAATTTTCATTGCAGACAAACCATTTTGCAAACAAAGAACTACATCAAATTTTTCATCAAAATGAAGATCCTGTACATTCATAGTCATAATCTTTGCATTTTGACTATCCTTCAAATATTCCTTTCCTAACTCAACACTTTCTTCTGAAACATCAATACCCACAATTGATTTACAATCTCCTGCTAATTCCTTAACAATACGTCCATAACCAGCCCCTAATTCCAGAACCCTTTCACTGCTTGTCAAATTATTTTTCACAAAAGAGATTTCCGCATCCAAATACTGTTTTACTCTGGGTATTTGAGTTTCGTATGCCTTAAATAACATTGTTGAATTTAATTTTTGTGCATAATAATTATTTTTCATAAATAACCTCACTCTCAAAAACATTAGGGTATATTATATATTTATACGCAAAAAATATACCGTGGTTTATAATTCTAGTTTCAACCATAAAGCTGGACGAACTCCGCCGCTGTTATCACCTGTTAAAGGGTGAATTGTGTTGCTACTGTAACGAAAGGTACCATTTCCCTGAATACCTATATTGCCGTCACCGTGTATATATACAGCTCTTCTATTGTCACGTCCAGGGGATCGAAGCCACCACCACCATACATACCCATCAAATGTCGAGCTTCGTTTGTTGTTATTCTTGTCTTTCTTTTGAAACCAGTATCGTTGTTTTGGGCTGCGATTTTCAAGGTTTTTACTACTGTCACCGAAATATTTGCACACTACTTCTTCAATGCTTAGAAGAAATATGTAATCCTGAGTATCTTCTCCGCCTTTTGAACCGTACCACTGATTGTCGAGGTTTTTACTTAATACAGGAATGATTCTTGACTGTTCGGCAGTGGTGAATTTGTTATAAAACTCACCATTAAGATATTTTCTCAGCGAACAGTCGGACCATGTCACATCACCAGCGCAATCATTATAGGGCTGTTGTTTGATCATGTTTTCGGTTATAATCAAGGCTGTATTGCCTTGTATATCAAGAATGCGCCAATGATAACCGCCAAATTGCAGGATTGAACCAATATTAATCTCTTTCATTCTCTTTCTCCTTTTGTATAATATTTTTCTTTAGTTCTGTTATCAATCTCATTCTTTAATCTTACCATAGTCAATATTAAACATCTACCAATTTATTTATCTATATTATTTCCTATAAAGAAGATTCATTACGTACAATTCAGTACCTATCTCCTCAATTCTAGAGGGACAATACCGTATTGGCATAACTCTCTAATTCCTGCTTATGTCCCGATTATATCTGCTTTATTACTGACTGTGTCCAAATACATTGTACTTGTTATAAATCTGCATTATACTCGTTGTATCATACAAAAAAAGGAAAGGATTGATTTTTATGACACCAACCTATTATATGTTAGTGTATTGTAATGATGGACAAGATGCACCCACAAAATTTCTTATGGGTATAAGAAATCAAGAAGGATACTTTTTCCATAAACAACGTGGTGAAGTTACATATATCAAACCTCAAATATTTGCTCAACGACAAACACCTGGTAAAATAGTTTTGCCCGGAGGAACGCCAAATTCCCATACAAGAGGTAGTCACCTTGATCTTGCCAATAGTGAATTCATGGAGGAAACAGGAGTAAATTTACTTGATGGCTATGGTGTTCAGTTAAATAATGATGTAAATGTACAAGTTATCAATAATAATAGAGGACAGCCAGCAGCTTACATAGTACAAGTCAAATTAAGCAATGATAAGTTTAGAGATCTTCAAACCCGAATTAACCAAAATATGACTACTAAGAGTGCTAAAATACTTGCTATCCAAAATAGAACTTATCAAGCGACTAGAACCGAATGCCCCATCCTAGACGATGAACTAAGTGGTGTGAGAGTACTTGAAACTGGTACTACTGAATTTAATGAAGCTCTACAAGATATGGATACATTAGACCAAGGTGCAAGTTATAAATATAGAGGTTGGTTTGCAGAGGGTATTGTTAATTGTATTCAAAGAATTTACAATTTACATGTTGACACTACCTTCAATGACGGAAAAAATATAAATAAATGGGTTGGTGATGTAATCTTACAATTAAATGAGATGCATCGTACTCGTCGACAACTTGATGGTCGCCGTCGTTATGAGCATGATGATTATCGTCGTCATAAGCTTGATGTTCGCCCTCGTCGCGAATATGATGATTACCGTCGTCCTGAGTTTGATTATCGCAGTCATCGCGAGCATGATAACCACCGTCGTCGTGAGCGTGATTACCGTCATCATCGTCGCGAACGAAGTCGTAGTCCTAGATGATAATTTTAAATTAATCCAAATTAAGGCTACAGTTCATAAACACCGTAGCCTTAATAAATAATTCTATTTAATGTGTTGTTTTTATCAAGGAAAGGCTAAAAATTATACATGTATACCTTCAAGAAATTGAGTATGTTCATACCTCAAAAAACCTCTTGGGTATTTATATTATGATTGGATAACTATTCATGCTTTTTAGCAAATGCTATAATATGCCCATCTGGATCCGCTCCATATGAAACATAATCCCCCCATGGTCTAAGTTCACAGCTACTAACTCCCTTACCACCTGCTTCTATTAATTTAGTATAAGCTTTATCTGGATTATCAACAAATAAGTAAATCTCACATCGTGGTATTCCATTTCCTTCACTTGGATTAGGAACCTCATTCCCCATAATTCTTCTAATCCCCTCTTCTGGCATAATACCTAAGCTGACACCTTCAGATAGTTTGAATTCAGTCATTCCAGGAACATGTAATATTGGTTCATATTCTAATATGTCTGTATAAAAATCTTTACTATATTCCTGGTTTTTAACGTATAAAATAAACATAGTATTACCTTTTTTAGCATTACCCATAACTTTACTCCTTTAACGTTATTAATGTTTTCCCACTACCTGTTGTATCATAAATATTATGTAGTATTATCCATTTTATTATATGCCTTTTTATTATAAAAAACAATTGTCTAGTACTCTACTTCTCAGTAATTTTCTTGAAATTTAATCTTTTCTTCTCTACTCATTAACTTTACCTTTCTATTTACTAAACACAAACTTAGTTGCTATTAATATCTGTTAATGTTAAAATATCACTGAGGTGATAATATATGAAACCAAAATTAGCAAGGAATGGATTAATTTTTGCTGCATTGTGCTTTTTAATAGGCAGTTGTATATTCATGTCTAATAATCAAACAGCTGCTCTACTCGATTTAATAAGTGCTTTCCTATGTTTTATATCTGCTTATAGACAACATAAAAAATATAAAGAATCTACTCACTAATTTAATCATTTGTTTTCATATGTATAATATAGTTGCGATTACGGTACTTCATACAAAGGTACCGTTGTTTTATGTGTATTTATACATCTACATTATATCAATCTTTTACGACTCCTTTTGAACTTAAACAAACTTTAGTATTTCCTCATATCTCCTTTTATGATAGAATCATTTTTAGACTAACTATTATTATTTAATTAATATTTATACTAAATAAATGTTGCTTAATAAACTTCTATATATAAAATACCCTTTAAGCTATAATTCTTTGAGAGGTGAGTATATTGACCAAAGTAAAATTTTTAAAAATTACAATAGCTGTAATCATAATTATATTAGGAGTACTGAATAAGCTTAATGTCATTGATAAATTTCTATTAGCTGATTCAGTTGTAATTGGATTTATTTTAATAAGTATCTTACATATAGTAGATGGTTATTTTTCTTTTGCCAAGAATAAAAAAGTTGATGGAGTTATTTGGTTTGTGTTGGGTATATTTTTTATTTACCTTTCTACGTTAGTTTATTCATTCTGGCATTAAAACTATTATTTTTACTTTATTCTATTTTTTGCATTTACATTCATTTATACAAAACTAAGGCTACAGTTCATAACCGTAGCCTTACTTAATAATTCTATAAATATATTATTTTAATTACCTGTGTATCATTACCTACTTCCATTAAACTCCTTATACAACTTACTAAGTGCCTTCTTTTCAATCCTAGAAACATAAGACCTAGAAATCCCTAACATATTTGCAATCTCTCTTTGAGTCTTTTCTGCCCCATTATTCAACCCATATCTTAGCTCTATTACTGTTTTCTCTCTCTGTCCTAGTACATACTTCATTTTATTATATAATAGACGTATTTTCATCTTCAGATCGACTTGGTCTACAATAGAATCTGCTTTTGTCTCAATAACATCAATTAAACTGATTTCATTTCCTTCTTTATCAATTCCAATAGGTTCTTGAAGTGATATTTCTTTTGCATGTTTTTTTTCATTTCTAAGCATCATCAGCAATTCATTTTCTATACATCTAGCAGCATAAGTCGCTAGCCTTGTACCTTTATCTATATTAAAGGTTGTAATTGCTTTTATTAAACCTATTGTTCCGATAGATATTAGATCATCCATATCTCTGTCTGTAGTATTATATTTTTTAACTATATGAGCAACTAAGCGTAAATTCCTCTCAATTAAAATATTCCTCGCTTGCATATCTCCTTCTTTACACTTAATTAAATATTCCCTTTCTTCAACACTTGACAATGGTTTAGGGAATGATTGAGATGTTGTAAAGTAGAACCCTGGTAAAATGAATGTTAAAAAATTGAATAGCAAAACAAAAGCACCTCTAAATATGTATTCATAACAGTTTATGAAAAAAATACTCAGAAAGTGCCTTTCCACTTAAAATTCTTTACTTTTTAATCTAATTATTGTGTTTTTCGGAAATTCTTTATCTATTTTAAACCTTATAACTTGTTTAGGATGAGGAGCGCTTTCAACTAAGTTTCCTTCTTCATCCCACATTTCTTTAATGGTAGTTACATAATTCTCACCATCAGTAGCCATGAATTCCACTTCATCTCCAACACAGAACTTATTTCTCTGTTGTATAGTAACCATCTGTTCAGCAGAATTATATTCTATTACCTTACCAATAAAAGTATAGCTTCTTATATAAGTATTACTATTATATATCTGTTCATTTTCATCTGGTCGTTTAAAATAAAAACCTGTTGTAAACTTTCTATGAGTACACTTCTTAATCTCATCCAAGTAATAAGGAATATTATTTCTATATTTGGATTCATCTTCAAAATAATCATCAATTGCTTTTCTATATGTTCTTGTGACAGTTGCAACATACAATTGTGTTTTCATCCTGCCCTCTATTTTGAAACTACCAACACCAGCATCAATAAGTTCAGGAACATATTCTAACATACATAGATCTTTTGAATTATAGACATAAGTACCTCTTTCATTTTCATAGACAGGCATGTATTCGTTTGGACGAGTTTCCTCCACTAAATGATATTGCCATCTGCAAGGGTGTGTACATTCGCCTTTATTAGCATCTCTGCCAGCCATATAGTTACTTAACAGGCATCTTCCTGAATAAGATATACACATAGCTCCATGTACAAAAGCTTCTATGTCTAGAGTGTCAGGACTATTTTCCTTAATCTGATTTATTTCTTTAAAAGATAGTTCACGAGCAACTACTACCCTCTTAACACCGAGTTTATGCCAAAAATTAACGCTTTTATAATTAGTATTATTAGCTTGTGTACTAAGATGTATCTCCATGTCCGGTAACATTTCCTGGGCAATAGTTAAAATACCAGGATCAGCAATAATCAATGCATCAGGTTTTATTTCTTTTATTTCATCAAAATACTCATAGACTTTATCAATATCATCGTTATGAGCAATTATATTAGCAGTAACGTAAACTTTAACATTATGTTTATGAGCAAAATCAATACCTTCTTTCATTTGTTCTGTAGAAAAGTTTTTTGCTTTTGCTCTCAATCCAAAATGTTGTCCTCCTATATAAACTGCATCAGCACCATATAGAACAGCTACTTCTAGATTTTCTAAGCTTCCTGCAGGTATAAGTAATTCAGGTTTATTCAATGTTAGCCTCTCCTCTCAAAGCTATAATTAATTCATTAATATTTTTTATAACTTAGTGTTACTCCATCAGCAATAGGAAGTATTGATGTTTGAAAGTTTTTATTATGATTCAATTCCCATAAAAATTCTCTCATACGATTGTGTATTGTTCTTTGCCTTCTTGGAACACTAAATCTTGATTTTGCTACTGTACCATTTTGAAGAACATTATCACATATAAGTATACCGCCTTTTTTTAGCAATCTAAGACATTCTGGTAAAAAAGTTAAATATTGACCTTTTGCGGCATCCATAAATATAACATCAAAAGTATCATCAATAGAAGATAGGATATCACTGGCATCCCCTTCTAACAATGTTATAACGTTCTCTTTACCCGCTTTTTTTATATTTTCTTTGGCTTTCTTAATCATGTCTTCTGATCTCTCAATAGTAGTTATACAACCGTCTGTATCAATAAAGTCACTCATGATTATTGAAGAATAAGCCACCGCAGTACCAATTTCCAAAACTTTGCTTGGTTTCTTGGTAGCTAATATCCATTTCAACAAATTCTTGACTTCAGATTTAATTATTGGAACATTATTATTGAGAGCATCTTTCCTAATGGTACGAATGATAATGTCGTCATCGGGTTCTATAGCCATTAGGTAGTCTCTTATATATTTATAAGTGATTTCACTCATTGTTTAACTCCTTATAAACTTAATTTAAAGGACTGTCTCAGAATACATCTACTTTTTATACCTTCTGTTTAAAAGGGTCTGTGTTACGTCTTTTTAAGACCTAACTTACCATCAAACAGAGTCTATCTTACCAGTATATTAAAGTAAAATGTATTATGAGACAGCCCTTTTTTATTGTATAGTAAAATTAAAATTCTTTCTGTAATTTACCTTTAACTTTATTATGAGCATCTAAAGATTTATTAAATTCATGTTCTCCAGTCTCTGCATTCTTAAGAGAGAAATAGAGATAATCACTCTCAGTTGGAAAAAGAGCCGCTTCTATTGAACGCTGACCTGGATTAGAAATAGGTCCAACAGGTAGACCTGGGTTCATATAAGTATTGTATGGTGATTCAATCTCCAAATCTGAATATAACAATCTTTCTCTAGGCTTGTCAAGAGCATACATAACAGTTGAACACATCTGTAGTTTCATAGGTTTCTTTAATCTATTATATATGACACCAGAAACTAGTTCTCTTTCAGTATCAACTCTTACTTCTCTTTCAATAATAGATGCAATAGTTATTATTTCATCTATCTCATAGCCCAACGCTTTTGCTCTATCATAATATTCATCTTTGAAAACTTTATCAAATTGTTTTAACATGATACTAACTATATCTTTAGCAGTTGCATCAGTATATATCTCATAAGTAGATGGGAATAGATAACCTTGTAATTTTAAGTTTCTATCTGGTACTTCCTCAATAAACTTATAATCATAAGATACATTATTCACAGCATCCAAGAATTCAGATTCTTTACATATATTTTCTTTAGCCAACTTTTTGGCTATTTGTGCAACTGTATAACCTTCTGGTATAGTAAACTTTATCGTTTCCTTCTTTGCTCCTTGAGTTGTTAATATATTAGCTATTTCTTCATCTGTCATTCCTGTATTCAGTGTATAGTCACCATACTGGAATTTATTCTCTTTACCAGAAAGCTTAGAATAGAATAGAAAATAATAAGTATTTTTTATTAATCCATTATCATGCAATATCTTTGCAATTTCTTTTGATGAAGTACCTTTTGGTACTTTTATGTCCACTGTTTTTACAACTATATCTTCTGCGGGAGTTTTAGCCATTAATTTATATGAGTAATCATATACTTTTCTACCTGCAAAAAATATAATCAATACGGCCACAATCAATATTACAACTTTTGACAAAGCATGTAACCCTATTAATAATCCTTTTTTCTTTTTCATATTTTGTCACCTTCCTGGTTAACTCAATCCGTATTAAGTCTCAAGTATTTTTATAGTTTAGATGTAGTATCAACGGATTTATTCAATGAATGAAATATTGAAATTAATTTCTTTTGCTATGAGGTCATATACCTCTTCAATAACTTTTGCTAATTTATTTTCAGCTTCAAGAAATTTAATAACTTCTGGCTGTTCAATAATTTCATTATATTCTTTGTTAAGTTTTAACATATTTTCATAACATTCAAAAGAACCATCACCATATTCTATATGGATATTAAAAGACTTCTTCTTGTATTCACTAACTTTTTCTAGTAACTGTGGATTAGATTCTATTACATTCTTGCAATTTTGATAATCAGTATATTCTTTTAAATGTTTAATTTTCTCAACAAATATCTTTGTTTCTTTTATATAATCCACAAATTAGCATCCTCTCAATATCGATAAAAATATTAATTTAATCTATTTTTTGATAATCTAAACTTCCATTATAATAGGTAAAATCATAGGACTTCTTTTCGTTTGTGTCCACAAATAGTCTCTTAGAGCATCCCTTACTACACCTTTTATCTTAGACCAATCAGTTATTTTCTTTTTATTACATTGATCTAATGCTTCTTTAACAACTTTTCTAGCTTCCAGCATCAAATCTTCTGATTCTCTAACATAAACAAATCCTCTTGATATTATATCAGGACCACACAATATTTGTCCAGTTTGTTTTTGTAAAGTAACAACAACTATTAATAATCCATCTTGTGAAAGTTTTTGTCTATCTCTTAAAACTATATTTCCAACATCTCCAACTCCTAGACCATCAACTAGAATTTGTTCTGCAGGTACTTTACCAGTTACCTTTCCGCCCTCTTTATTAATCTCTAGGACGTCTCCACTAGAAAGTATAAATATATTATCTTTTTTCATGCCAATGCTTTCAGCTAATTCAGCATGTTTTACTAAATGTCTATATTCACCATGTACAGGGATAAAATATCTTGGTTTAACCAATGTATGAAGTAATTTCAACTCTTCTTGCAACGCATGTCCTGAAACATGGGTATCTTCGCAGATTACTTCTGCACCTTTTCTATATAAATCATTTATTACTTTTGAAACTGTTTTTTCATTTCCTGGAATTGGCTTAGAACTAAATATAATTTTATCTCCTGGCTTAATCTCTATCTTTCTGTGTACAGATGAAGCCATTCTAGATAATGCTGCCATTGCTTCTCCTTGACTTCCAGTAGTAATAATGACTAATTGTCCATCTTTATACTTATTAATATCCTCTACACCAATCATCATTTTATCTGGAACTTTCAAATAGCCTAATTCAATAGCTGTCTTAACTACATTGATCATACTTCTTCCTTCAACAACAACTTTTCTATTGAATTTTTGAGCTGTCCAAATGATTTGCTGTACTCTATCAACATTAGAAGCAAATGTGGCTACTATTATTCTCTTTTGTTCAGAATCTAAGAATATATCATCTAATGATTCTCCTACAGTTCTTTCAGACATAGTGTACCCTTTTCTTTCAACATTGGTACTATCCGCCATAAACAAAAGTACACCTTTTCTACCTAACTCAGCAAATCTTTGTAGATTGATAGCTTCTCCTCTAATAGGTGTATAGTCAATCTTAAAATCCCCTGAATGTATTACAACACCAACAGGTGTAGTTATAGCTAGTGCTACCGCATCTGCTATACTATGATTAGTTCTGATGAACTCAACCCTAAAAGAACCTAATGTAATAAATTGACCAGGCATAATACATTTTCTTTTAACGCTTTTTAACATATTATGCTCCTTTAATTTATTTTCAACTAACCCAATAGTAAGTCTTGTACCATAAACAGGCACATTAACATCACGAAGAACATAAGGTAATGCTCCAATATGATCTTCATGTCCATGAGTTAGGACAATACCCTTTACCTTCTCTATGTTATCCTTTAGGTATGTTACATCTGGGATTACTAAATCTATCCCTAACATTTCATCTTCTGGAAACGCTATACCGCAATCAACAACAATAATTTCATCGTTATATTCAAAAGCAGTAATATTCATACCTATTTGCTCAAGTCCGCCTAAAGGTATAATTTTAAGTTTTGATTGTTTTTTTGTCAAACTGACACCTCCTAAATTAGTAAGATAATTTCTGTATCACACCCAATCAGTTATTGAAGAAATTATCTTTCATGTTCAACTTAAAATGTTACAATTTTTGCATAGTCTAAAACTTCTTATTTTCTTACTAGATTCTCTAATAATACGAAGATATCACTATGTACTGCCTATTCAAATATTATATCCCTTAAGTTAAACCTTAACGCCCAAAGATATATTTTTGCATTATAAATATATCCTTTAATAATTTTTATTATCCCGTACATTGATAACTATTTACAGTTTTTACAAATACCATAAAATTTCACTTTGTGGTCAGTAACTTTAAAATCATATTTTTCTTCGAAGCCTTCTTCAATAGATTCCATTAAATCGTCCTCTACTTCAATTACTTTACCACAACTTTCACAGATTAAATGATGGTGATGGTGATGGTGATTATCATCATTAAACTTGCCAATTTCATACCTTATAAATCCATCGTCTAAGTTTAATTTATCTATTAATTTTAACTCATGCAAGAGTTGTATAGTCCTATATACCGTAGCTAGTCCGATTTCAGGGCACTTCTCTCTTACTATCTCATAAATCTCCTCAGCTGTTAAATGGTCGCCTTCGTTATTTTGAAGTACATCTAATACAGTTCTTCTCTGAGTAGTAAGTTTAAATCCTTTTTCTTTTAACATTCTTTTAAAATCTTCACTGCTAACAGACACATATATTCCCCCATACTTTTTTAATATACTTTAATTTTATATAACTTTTCATTAAGCATATATATTTCAATAGTATAATTGTAGTTATTTATTAGTTCAAAATCACTATTAATGTAAAATATAGATAACTTAATTATAAATCTCTAATAACATTTTGTCAAATTTGGCACTTACATATCTATATCAATATCTTCCACTAAATCCATTAGTTTCTCACTAACTGGTAGAAGCTCATCGTCATCGTCAACTATTTCATAAATTACATCTTCGCCATCTAGGCTAATTGCTTTTAATACATAGGCTGTCATATCATCAAGTTCCAACTCATCTTTTTCAACAGCCAATAAATATGTTTCTTCTTCATATTCTAAAGAACTTAAAATTGCAAATTCCACATCTTCACCAGTCTCTTCAAACGTAAATACAATTGTTTCCACTAAAAAATCCACCTTTCAAATTATTACCAATTTTTTATTAGTTTATAATATATATATTAACTTATTTTAATTCATTGTTGATTAATACCATTAAATCTAATTCACAAAAAGTATTTTATTAGTTTCTTTGTAAATTGTCAAGATATCCTTGTAAAATAAAAACAGCTGCCATTTTATCTATGACTTTACTTTGTTTTTTTCTACTTAAATCAGCTTCCAAAAGTGATCTTTTAGCTCCTATTGTGCTTAATCTCTCATCCCATGTTTCTACTGGAATTGAGAATTCCCGCATCAATCTATCTTTAAAATATAAGGTCCTATCCACTCTTTCTCCAGATGTATTATTCATATTCTTAGGGAGTCCTAATACTATCTTTTCTATATTATACTCATTTATAATATCACCTAATCTTGCAATCGTTGATTTTAGGTTTTTTTCATCTTTTCTGTTTATAGTTTCTATACCTTGAGCAGTCCAACCGAATGGATCACTAACTGCTACACCTAATGTTTTACTCCCATAGTCTAAACCTAAAATACGCATTTAATCACATCCAACTTTTATTTTCTACCTAATAACTTCTTTGTAGGATAATAAAAGTGTGCATCTGCACACTTTTCATCATTGAATAGTATACCCAACTATTTAATTTAACTTTTATATTATACGACTACTTGCAGTTATTGTCTATATAATTTTTTACCAATTCCTCTAATAATTCATCTCTTTCAACTTTACTTATTAGACTTCTAGCATTTTTATGGCTAGTGATATAAGTAGGATCACCAGATAAAATGTACCCTACAATTTGAGAAATAGGGTTATATCCTTTCTCTGTAAGGGCTTCATATACACTTACTAAAATTTCTTTTGCATCTTCTGGTTCTTTTTCGAATTTCTTAAAAAACTGAGTACTATTAATGTTTTTCACCCATATCACATCCTCACTTAAAACAATTCTCTCGAATCTAGCCTTTTGGTTTTATATTCCTTTTACTATATATTAATATATATGTAAGTAAAATACAATTAAAATTTGCTTTGTAATATTATTTTAATGTTAATTTATTTATATGCTTCCAACTAGATTATCATTTTGGATTTTGATAATCTTTGTTGATAACTGTAAATTTCTAATATTATTGTCACTGAAAACTTTTACTTTTATATAATTATCAGTAAATCCATAGTAACATTTTTTCTCATCTATCATTGATTCTTCTTCAAACAGCACTTCAACCTCTTTATTGATGAAACTATTTAAAAACTCTTCTCTTATTTTACTTTGAACATTAGTCAATGTATGACTTCTCTCAGTTTTTACTCTAGGGTCGATTTGGTCATCTCTAGCAGCAGCTGGAGTACCTTCTCTCATAGAATATTTAAAAACATGTATTCCACTAAATCTTATTTTCCTAACAAAATCTAATGTAGAATCAAATTCCTCGTCTGTCTCCCCTGGAAAACCAACTATGATATCAGTTGTTATTGAAGGGTTCTCATAAGCTTTTCTAATAATCTCTACTTTGTTATTGAAGATCTCAGTAGTATATTTTCTATTCATCCTTTTTAAGGTAGCATCACAGCCACTTTGGAGTGACAAATGAAAATGTGGACATACTTTATTTAATTTTGACAGCTGTGAAATAAATTCCTCTGTAATTAGATTTGGTTCTAATGATCCTAGTCTAATCCTTAATATACCATCAATCTCATTCAACCTCATCAAAAGTTCAATTAATGATGTGTTAGTTAAGTCTTTTCCATATGAAGCAATGTGTATACCTGTTAAGACAATTTCGTGGTATCCATTACTTGCTAAAGTATTAACTTCTTTTATGACACTACTCATCTCTCTGCTTCTTATTCTTCCTCTTGTATATGGAATAATACAATAAGAACAAAATTGATTGCAGCCATCTTGTATCTTAATATAGGCTCTTGTTTTATCATTAACCTTTGTAATGAGAATATCCTCATATTCAGTTGTTTTTCCAATATCTTCGACTACATTTATCTTATTGCCCTCATGGATATATTCTTCTACTAAATCAACTATTTTATTTTTATTATTACTACCGATAACCAAATCTATATTATTATCTTTTATCAACTTGTCTTTTGCTATCTGAGCATAGCATCCTACTGCTACAATGATAGCTCCTTCATTATTATGTTTTGCCTTTGATAACATTTGTCTTGATTTTTTATCAGCAACATTAGTAACGGTACATGTATTAACAACATATATATCAGCAATTTCTCTAAAATCTACTATTTGATATCCTGATTTTTCAAACAATTCTTCCATAGCTTCAGTCTCATACTGATTAACTTTACACCCTAAAGTATGGAAAGCGACTTTTTTCATATTAATACCTCACAATAATTATTTATTTTTTTGTATATTATTTCAGTAGTTTAACAAAAAGCACCTAATATAGTTTACTTTTTTTGGTAATTTTAGTTATTGACTTATTTCCTAGAAAAGGTTAGTATATTCATGTATTCAAATATTAAAAAAACACTTTTAAGGGGGTCAATTACATGAAAACAGTTAAAGTAACATTAAATTCAATCGATAAAGTTAAAAATTTTGTAAATGCAATCAGTAAATTTGATTCTGATTTTGATTTAGTTTCTGGCCGTTACGTTATTGATGCAAAATCAATCATGGGTATCTTTAGTTTAGATTTAAGTAAACCAATTGAATTAACAGTACATGATGATGATGCATTCAATGCAGTTGCTGGCACTTTAGAAGAATTTATCGTTGAATAATTATTAATTTCATGTTTATGAAATACTAATATGGACTAAACCATATTATAAAAATCCACTTGTCAGTGGATTTTTGTTATAATCCTATCTATAATTTCTAACTATCTTTATTCTTCCTCATCTGGCTTAATTTTAACAAGTTCTACGTTGTTAATTGCCTCTTCAATCATTTCATCTATTTTTTCTAATCTTCTTTCAGATCTGATTATGGATTTTAATGAAGGTTTTGTAACTGGATGTTTAGCAACGAATATAGTACAACAATCTTCATATGGTAGAATTGAAGTACCATAAGTATCAATCTTTTCACTTATCTCAACTATCTCTTGTTTATCAAAACCTATAAGAGGTCTGAATACTGGCATATTACAAACAGAATTAGTAGCATTAAGACTTTGAATTGTTTGTGACGCTACTTGTCCTATGCTTTCACCAGTAACCAATGCAATTGCACCATATTTTTCTGCTAATCTTTCAGCTATTATCATCATTATTCTACGCATAATTATTGTTAGTTGTTCATGAGGACATTGCTCATATATATACAGTTGAATATCTGTAAACGGTACAACATTGAGATTAATCCTTCCTGAATATCTTGAAACAATCTTCGCTAGATCAATTACTTTCTGCTTAGCACGTTCACTAGTATATGGATGGCTATGATAATAGACTGCGTCTAACTTAACCCCTCTTTTAGCTACTAGATAACCTGCTACAGGTGAATCAATCCCTCCTGATAACATAAGCATTGCTTTACCATTAGAACCAACTGGCATACCACCCAAACCTTTGATTATCTTGGAATAGATATATGCTCTACTTCTTATTTCAACCCATACTTTCACGTCTGGTTTTTTTACATCAACTTTTAGTTCAGGAATATGGTCAAGTAAATATGCTCCAACTTCACAAGCTATTTCCATTGAATTAAGAGGATATCTCTTATCAGCTCTTCTTGATTCAACTTTAAAAGTAAAATTAAAGTCTTCATATTCATCTTTCATATACATTAGTGTTGCTTCTTTTACTGTCTCAAAATCCATATCCTCAAGAACAACTACTGGACAAATCCCAACAAGACCAAATATCCTTGATAATCTATCGACCACTTCATCATAATCATAATCAGAAAATGGCTCAATAAAAATTCTTCCTTGCTCTTTACTGACTTTGAAATCGCCACATGGTTTAAGTGCTCTACGGATATGGTCTGCAAGTATATTCTCGAATATATACCTGTTTTTACCTTTAATTGCAATTTCACCATACTTAACTAGAAAAGCTTTTTTTAAATTACTCATTATATAATCCAATCCTTCCAATAATACGTTATCTTTAACATCATTCACTAATGTCTAACAAACTTCCTTAATAATGGTACTATGTTCTTTAATTCATCTACACACTTATCCAATTCTTCAATGGTATTGTTAATACAAAAACTGAATCTTACTGTGGATAGTGCTTCTTCATTATTTAATCCTATTCCCTGTAAAGGACCTAATTTAGAAGGTTTATTAGATGAACATGCAGAACCTGTGGATACAAATATATCTTTTTCTTCAAGACTATGAAGTAATACTTCGCCCCTTACTTTATTGAATCTTATACTTAGGATATGTGGCGCACCCTTATCTACATCTATTCCGTTGATAACCGTATCTGTTATTTCGTTCATGATTCTACCTGCTAAATGTCTTTTTAATTCATATAAATGTTCTACATTGGAATCTAAGTTATCATACATCATCTTTGCAGCAAGACCAATAGCTGCAATTCCAGGTACATTCTCTGTTCCAGACCTTATACCATTTTGCTGATATCCACCATATATGATAGGGTTTATCTTAATATTATCATTGATATAAATAACTCCTACTCCCTTTGGAGCATGAAATTTATGTCCACTTATACTTACTAGATCAATATTCCATTTTTTAGGATATATATTCAACTTACCAAAAGATTGTATAGCATCTACATGAAAAATAGTATTTTTATTCTTCTCTTTGATTACCTTCCCAATCTCTTCTATAGGCATTATTGTACTGATTTCATTATTAACATGCATTATTGATACCAAAATAGTATCTTCACGTATACTATCTCTTAATTGTTCCAGATCAATAAGTCCATTACTATCAACTGGTAAAACTGTTATCTCATAATCATTATCCCCCAGATAATTTATTGTATTCTTAACAGAGGAATGTTCTATTGCTGTAGTTATTATATGCTTACCTGATCTTTTATAGGCATTTGCTACACCAAGTATTGCTAGATTATTGGATTCTGTTCCACCAGATGTAAAATAAATTTCCTTTTGATTTACTTTCAATATTTTAGAAAATATCTCTTTTGAATTAATAATATATTTTTCAGCTTCAAATCCTTTTTTGTGTAAAGACGAAGGATTGCCATAATCTTCTCTAAAGACTTTACACATTTCTTCTATGACAACTTCAAAGGGTCTTGTAGTAGCCCCGTTGTCCAAATATATTTCCATTCTAAGGCATCCTTTCAAAATAATAGTCTAATTTGTATAAAATATATTTTGTAATATAAAAATTTAAGAAAGATATACTATATTAAACTTAGTGCTTAATATAATATATCTTGCCCAAAACAACTCCTAAATTATAGTCTTCACTATTTTTTAACAACATTTTCTATAGCTTGTACTACTCTTGATTTCTGGAAAGGCTTCACGATGAAATCTTTCGCTCCATTTTTAATCGCTTCTATTACCATAGGTTGTTGACCCATTGCTGAACACATAATTACTTTTGAATTAGGACTTGCCTTAAGTATTTCAGGAAGTGCAGTTACTCCATCCATTTCAGGCATTGTGATGTCAAGAGTAATTACATCTGGTTGTAATTCTTTTGCCTTAGTTATTGCCTCTTTTCCGTTATTAGCTTCTCCACAAATATCATAATCTTCATCTGATAACATTTTCTTTAGTACAGTTCTCATGAAAATTGCATCATCAACGATTAATACTCTTAATGCCATACTATTCCTCCTCAAGTTGAAACATTAGTAATGATAATATAGCTAAACCTGCTGTTTCTGTCCTTAGTATTCTTTTTCCTAGTGTTATGATATTAGCCTCACTACTTTTAGCCTCTTCTATCTCATTTAGGCTAAATCCTCCCTCAGGACCTATAAATACTCCAATCCTCTTACAGTCTAGATTGTTAATAAATTCTCTGGTTTCTGTTATATTTTTAGCATTTTCATAAGGGACAATAATTGTATCCAGCTGCTTAGAATATTCTATTGCTTCTTCAAAATTCATTATTTCATTTACTACTGGAATAATACCTCTTTTTGACTGCTTGGCTGCAGACTCAGCTACCTTATTCCATCTAGCTAATTTTTTCGTCCCATTTTGTTTATTTATTTTAACAACGCTTCTTTCAGTAATAACAGGAATTATCTCATATACCCCCAGCTCTACTGCTTTCTGCACAATTAATTCCATTTTAGCTTGTTTTGGCAAAGCTTGAAAAAGGTAAATTTTTGTCTTTAGTTCAGTAACTGATTGTTTTTTAGTGACAATTTTTGTATTTATGTAGTCACCTTCAATACTATTAATTATACAATAATAATCATTACTATGTCCATCACAAATTATAATTTCGTCATTTTTATTCATTCTAAGTACATTTTTGATATGTTTTACATCATCACCAACAATACGAATCTCATCTTCAATAATTTGGTTAGGCTCTACAAAAAATCTATGCATATAAAACCTCTATCCTTTCAAAAGTACTTTTATGAAACGGGTCGAGAAACAATGGCAGCCCATTCACCCATCCTCTTAATCTCTACTATCTCAAATCCATTAGCCAGTAATGCATCCTTAACATCTTCTACTCTGTCCAATATAATTCCAGAGGATATGAAAATTCCGTTAGGAATTAAGTATTTAGCTACGCCTTTTGCTAATATCATTATTATATCTGCCATTATGTTAGCTACCACCATATTAGCTTTAATATCAACCATTTTCAGTAAATCACCGTTAAGTACATTGACTTTATCATCTACCTTATTGGTAACAACATTTTCTTTGGCGGCTTTGACTGCATTTTTATCAAGATCGATACAAGTTACTTCTCCAGCACCTAATTTGGCAGCTGTAATTCCTAATATCCCACTTCCACAACCTACATCAATTACTAAATCATCTTTTGATAAATATTTATTTATCATACTGACACACATGGAAGTGGTCTCATGTGTCCCTGAACCAAATGCCATGCCTGGATCAATTTCTATTATAACATCATCATGCGTTTTCTTTGTGTACTTTTCCCAAGTTGGTTTAATAATTATATTATTATCTATCTTAAAAGGCTTATAATATTTTTTCCAATTATTCGCCCAATCCTCATCATCTATGATAGTTAATTCAATATTGGTCTTACCAACTTCCAGATATTTACCAATATCTTTGATTTTAGCTTTTATTTCATCTATTTTTTCAGTAACATCCTCTTGCTCTGACAAATAAAATCTGATAAAAGTATCTCTATTATTATCAATAACTCCATCTTCTATATAATCTACGATAATTTCTTCCTTATCTTCATTTGATAGAGTATTGTCAACTACTTCTATACCCTGTATTCCCTGTTCAGTAAGCATATAGCTTACAGCTTCTATGGCTTCGTCATTGATATAGACTTTACATTGGGTCCATTTCAATATATTACACATCCTTTTAGTGTACTATAATATTTTCACTTATGTAGCCTGTAATTTAATCAAAGGCATCCATGACTTTATCATACCACTTTTTTTTCTTACCGTCTTTGAAATCTTTTACCTGCTCTCCAAAAGTAGCAGAAAATTCTTTTAGCAATTCCTTTTGCTTTTCATTCAATTTTTTAGGAACATCTACAACTACAGTAACATATTGGTCTCCTCTAATTTTGGAATTTCTTATATGAGGTACACCTTTTCCTTTTAACCTGAATCTAGTATGTGTTTGTGTTCCATCTTTTATTTCATATTTTACATTTCCGTCAAGAGTAGGAACTTCAAGTTCTGCACCAAGTGCCGCTTGAGCAAATGATATAGGTAATGTATAGTAAATATCAACACCTTGTCTTTCAAAGAACTCATGAGGTTTTACATATACAGTTACCAGTAAATCTCCTCTTGGTCCACCATTAGTACCTGGTTCACCTTTTCCACTTAACCTTATACTTTGACCATTATCAATACCAGCAGGAATATCTACTGCTATTTTCTTTCTCTTTCTAACATATCCTGTTCCTCTACAAGATGTACATTTATCTTTTATTACTTTTCCTGTTCCACCACAATTATTACAGGTCTTAACACTTGTTATATTACCAAACATAGTCTGTTGATTATATCTCACTTGACCTGAACCTTTACAATGAGGACATGTTTCTGGCGTTGTTCCTTTCTTAGCTCCAGTACCTGAACATTCTTCACAAGTCTCAGAAATAACCATATCTATTTCTTTTTCTACACCAAATACGGCTTCTTTAAAATTAAGTGTAACAGAAGTTTTTAGACTTGCACCCTTTGTAGGAGCATTAGCATTTCTTCTACGACCTCCGCCGCCACCAAAGAAATCACCGAATATATCTCCAAATATATCTCCAACATCTGAGAAATCAAAGCCTCCTGCTCCTCCGCCGCCTCCATTACTAAATG
The DNA here is from genome assembly GCF_018141425.1 of Vallitalea guaymasensis. Lineage (NCBI taxonomy): Bacteria > Bacillati > Bacillota > Clostridia > Lachnospirales > Vallitaleaceae > Vallitalea > Vallitalea guaymasensis. The sequence continues at coordinate 4,596,390 of NZ_CP058561.1, read as the reverse complement.
CAGCGTGACCAAATTGATCATATTTTGATCTTTTTGATGAGTCACTTAATACCTCGTAAGCTTCTGTTGCTTCTTTGAATTTGTGTTCAGCAGATTCATCACCTGGGTTCATGTCAGGATGATATTGTTTAGCTAATTTTCTATATGCTTTCTTTATATCAGCGTCAGTAGCACTTTTCCCAACACCTAATACCTCATAATAATCTCTTTTATCTGCCATTATTCCCACCTACCTCTTTTTATGATTAATTTTGAATTATTTGATTCAACTTATATTTAATAGCTCAACTTTCCCACTTTTAATTTAATGCAGGAAAATAAAATGTTATGGGTTTCCTATACATACAATATTGAAGTGGGAAAGTTGAGTTAATAGTATTAAATTCACCACAATATATATTGTGTTATTAATTATAGCCTAACCATTATATATTGTGGTCAAAATATCACATTCATAATTATAATAAAAATTCTCGTCTATAATATATATATTCTTTAAGAAAGCCAAAGACCAATGTCTTTGGCTTTTTTACAATTTTATATTTTACACTTCTTTGAAGTCTGCGTCAACTACATCATCATCATTATTTGGTTGTTCTTGATTTGGTTCAGCTCCTGGGGCACCTTGTGGTCCTGCTCCCGGTGCCGCACCGGCAGCTCCAGCTTGTTGATATAATTTAGTTGAAAGCTCTCCGAAAACAGTCATTAATGCTTCTTTTGCTACTTTTATTTCTTCTACATTAGCATCTGTCATGTTATCAATAGTTGATTTACCAAGTACTTCTTTTAACTTAGTAACTTCAGCTTCTACTTTTTCTTTTTCAGCAACGTCAACTTTATCCCCTAATTCATTTAATGTCTTTTCAGTTTGGAATACAAGTGAATCAGCTTCATTTCTTACATCAATAGCTTCTTTTCTCTTCTTATCTTCTTCTTCGAAGTTTTGAGCTTCATCAACAGCTTTGTTGATTTCATCATCAGATAAGTTTGTACTAGCTGTAATTGTAATATGTTGTGTTTTACCTGTTCCAAGATCTTTAGCTGTAACATTAACAATACCGTTAGCATCTATATCAAAAGTAACTTCTATTTGAGGGATTCCTCTTGGTGCTGGTGGAATTCCATCTAATTGGAATCTTCCGATTGATTTGTTATCTTTAGCGAATTCTCTTTCACCTTGAACTACATGGATATCAACGGCTGGTTGATTATCTGCAGCAGTTGAGAATACTTGACTCTTCTTAGTAGGAATTGTAGTGTTTCTTTCGATTAACTTAGTAGCTACACCACCTAAAGTCTCAATACCAAGTGATAATGGTGTTACGTCTAGAAGTAATATGTCTCCAGCTCCAGCTTCACCTGATAATTTACCACCTTGGATTGATGCTCCTATAGCAACACATTCATCTGGGTTAATACCTTTGAATGGCTCTTTACCTGTTAATTTGTTTACTGCATCTTGTACAGCAGGGATACGTGTTGATCCACCAACCAATAATACTTTATCAAGTTCAGTTGCTGATAATCCTGAATCTCTTAAAGCATTGTTTACAGGACCCATTGTTTGTTGAACAAGGTCAGCTGTCAATTCATCAAATTTAGCTCTAGTAAGTGTGATATCCAAATGTTTTGGTCCTTCTTGAGTAGCTGTAATGAATGGTAAGTTAATATTAGTTGTTGTTGCTGTTGATAATTCTTTTTTAGCTTTCTCAGCTGCTTCTTTCAATCTTTGAACAGCCATCTTATCATTAGTTAAATCTATACCATCTGAAGTTTTGAATTCTTTTATAAGGTAATTCATGACACGTTCATCAAAGTCGTCTCCACCAAGTTTGTTATTACCACTTGTAGCTAATACTTCAATAACACCGTCTCCGATTTCAATGATAGATACATCAAATGTTCCACCACCAAGGTCATAAACCATAATTCTTTGCTCATTTTCATTATCAAGACCATAAGCTAAAGCTGCAGCTGTAGGCTCATTGATGATTCTCTTAACTTCAAGACCAGCTATCTTTCCTGAATCCTTAGTCGCTTGTCTTTGGCTATCAGTAAAGTATGCAGGAACTGTAATAACAGCTTCTGTAACCTTTTCACCTAAATAACTTTCTGCATCAGATTTTAATTTTTGAAGAATCATAGCCGAAACTTCTTGTGGAGAATATTTCTTATCATCAATAGTTACTCTAAAATCAGTACCCATATGTCTCTTAATTGAAGCTACTGTTTTATCAGGATTAGTGATCGCCTGTCTCTTAGCAGGTTCTCCTACTAATCTTTCTCCATTTTTTGTAAAAGCAACAACTGATGGTGTTGTTCTAATACCTTCTGCGTTAGCAATTACTACTGGCTTTCCACCTTCCATAACTGCAACACATGAGTTAGTTGTACCTAAATCAATACCAATTATTTTACCCATTTAATTTCCTCCTTCATATCAATATACTCGTCAATGTTTTTTATAATTTTATTTATTCGACGAAGATTATTTTTTAAGTAATTAATAATATATATATAAGATGCACAATATTATAATCATACATTCTATATTTCTTTAAATTTTATGTTGTTGAACTAGTTTACCACTTTTACCATACTATGTCTTAAAACTGAATCGTTGTACATATATCCTTTTTGGAATACTTCTGCAACTATATTTTCACCTAATGACTCATCATCAGCATGTGTAACTGCATGATGGAAGTTAGGATCAAATTCATTTCCTTCAGCTTTTATTTCTTCTACTCCAAGTTCGTTAAGAGCACTCATCAACTGTTTGAATATCATCTCAACACCTTGTGTAAAAGGTAGTTCTTTTTGTTCTTCTGAAATACTGTCTAGAGCACGTTCAAAATTATCTACAATAGGTAATAATTTTTCTAATGTCTCTTTTGCTCCATTTTCATACATCATAGATTTTTCTTTTATGGTTCTTTTTCTGAAGTTATCAAATTCTGCCATAGTTCTTTGTAATTTATCTACGTATTCGTTAACTTCCTTTTCTTTTTGTTTCAGTTTTTTATTCATATCATTTTCTCCAGTAGAATCTTCTTCTAATTTTACATCTTCAACTTCTTCTAAATTTTCTTCTGAATCTTTTTCTTCAACTTCTTGTTCATTAATTATTTCATCTTTAATTTCTTCTGAAAGATTTTCTTCAGAAACTTTTTCATTAGCCACTATATAACCACCTTCCTATTTTAACTTATTAATAATTTCTTCCATCTTTGACATTAAACATGAAAGAGAACCTATTGTATTTTCGTAATCCATCCGTTTAGGACCAATGATACCAATGAATCCAATATTCTCTCCACCAAGTTTGTAAGTAGTAGTAATCAAACTACAATCTTTCATTTCATCAATAACATTTTCGTCACCAATAGTGACTTTTATATTCACACCATTTTCTTCTAATACAGTATAGACCATATCTTTTAGAACCTGTTTCTCTTCAAGTCTATGCATTAGATTGGTTGCTTTTGATATATCATTGAATTCTGGGAATCTCAATATATTAGTTGCACCAGACGTATAAATCTCTGTATCATCAACAGATTTTATAGTATCAAAAATTGCATCTAACACTTTATTGACTATGTCAGCATTACTTCCCGCAAAATCCTTTAATTGTTGAATAAGTGGTAGATTAATCTGTTCAAGAGTAAGACCATACAACTGCTCATTAAGAACGAAAGTCAATCTATTCAACATTGTTTGATGTACTGGTTCATTAATATTAATCATATAATTCTTAATAATATTACCATCTGTTACTATAACAGCTAATATCCTTTTTTCCTGTACACCTATTAATTGTATATTTTTTATTTTAGCTTTATTAATCTGTGGTGAAGAAACAATCGTAGCATAATTAGTTTCATTTGCCAGCATTTTAGCAATATTTTTCAACAAAGATTCTATCCTATCTACACGTTGAAACAGCTGTTCTATATATAAACCATTATTTATCTCATCTTGATGAAGATTCATAAGCTTATCAACATATAGCCTATACCCCTTGTCAGATGGAATTCTGCCTGCAGACGTATGAGGTTGCAATATAAGACCTAATTCTTCAAGATCAGACATTTCATTTCTTATAGTAGCAGGACTTATACCCAAGTCATAATTCTTTGAAATTGTTCTTGAACCTACTGGTTCTGCTGTATCCAGGTAATTTAAAATTATTGCTCTAAGAATTTTTATCTTTCTATCATTCAGTTCCATATTGCACCACCTTTGTTAGTTATTTTTTTGTTAGCACTCTACTCTAATGAGTGCTAATGCTTGAAATAAAAATATCACTTGCAGATAGATTTGTCAAGTAATTTTACAAAATTTAATTATTTTTTTTGAGCTTAATACATTTGTAACATATTTTACCACCTGTGTTTATGCCCATTATAGCCATATTAATCAAACAAAAACATGGATAATGCAAAATTACTAACATCAATCCCTTTTTTAGTTAATCTTAGTCTACATCCATCTTCTATAATAAGTCCTTTTTCTATAAGCTCCTGTATAACATCTTTATAATAATATTCTATTTCATGGCCCCACCTATTATAAAAATCAATCTTGTCTATACCTTCTAATAATCTCAATCCCAAAAACATATATTCCTCAATAGAAGTCTTTTTACTGATTTTCTCAGTACTCTCCTTAAGCTTACTAATATCTCCATTAATATCTATATAATTTGATAGATTATTGATATTCTTATATCTAAAGCCCTCAAAATATGAGGAAGCCCCTAACCCCATACCTATATATTCTTCTTCTTTCCAATATACCTTATTATGATAGCACTCTCTGTTGTCCAAGGCATAATTGGATATCTCATAGTGTTTATAGCCATTATCTTGTAGCGTATCATGAATCAGCCAATACATATCACGTTCTACATCTTCAGCTGGTAAAACAAGCTTGTTATCATCATATAACCTAGAAAATTTAGTTCCTTCTTCAATTATCAAAGAATAATAAGATATGTGTTCCGGTCTAAGACTGATTATCTTTTTTAAGTCATTCTCTATATCACTGATAGTTTGATTAGGTAGAGCAAACATCAAATCTATATTTATATTATCAAAACCACTATTTCTAATCATATTATAATTATTTAGGAATTCCTCCCAAGTATGGATTCGTCCTAATTTCTTTAATAATCCATTGTTACATGATTGTAATCCCATACTTATACGATTTACGTCAGATGAAAGAAGTACTTTTATTTTCTCTTCATCAAGTGTTCCTGGATTGGCTTCAATTGTTATCTCTGCATCTCTATCAATATTATAATATGATTTCAGGGTATCAAAGATTTTTTCTATATCTGGACATGACAGAATAGACGGTGTACCACCGCCTATAAATATACTTTTCACATTAGAATCTTTTGCAAAATCACTATAATTTTTTATCTCATTGATTAAAGCATTAACATATTCCTTGATGACACTATCTTTATTGTCAAAAGATAGAAAATCGCAATAATTACATTTGCTTTTGCAAAAAGGAATATGAATATATAAACTGATATCTTTCATTTTCAACACCTAATCATCTAGCTTAAGTACACTCATAAAAGCTTGTTGAGGTACTTCTACATTACCTACTTGACGCATTCTCTTCTTACCTTTTTTCTGTTTTTCAAGAAGTTTTCTTTTTCTTGATATATCTCCACCATAACATTTAGCGAGTACATCTTTTCTCATGGCTTTAATAGTTTCTCTAGCAATTATTTTATTACCCACAGCTGCTTGTATTGGTATTTCAAATAGGTGTCTAGGTATTTCTGTTTTCAATTTTTCTGCTATCTTTCTTCCTCTATCATATGCCTTGTCAACATGAACGATAAAGGATAATGCATCAACGACTTCTTTGTTGATTAGTATATCAAGTTTTACTAATTCAGATTCTTTGTATCCAACTAATTCATAATCAAAGGATGCATAACCTCTTGTCCTAGATTTTAGAGCATCAAAGAAATCATATATTATTTCATTAAGTGGAAGTTCATAAGTCAGCATGGCTCTTGTCTCTTCAATGTAATCCATACCGAAATACTCTCCACGTCTTTCTTGACAAAGTTCCATTACCGTTCCAATATAATCTGTTGGAACCATTATCTCAGCTTTCACTATTGGTTCTTCCATAGTTCTTATCTCTGAAACATCAGGCAAATCAGTTGGGTTTGCAAGATCAATAACTTCACCATTAGTCTTATATACTTTATATATAACACTTGGTGCAGTTGTAACCAAATCAAGATTATATTCTCTTTCCAAACGCTCTTGTATTATTTCCAGATGCAACAATCCCAAGAAACCGCATCTGAATCCGAAACCAAGAGCTATTGATGTTTCTGGTTCAAAATTAAGTGCTGCATCATTTAATTTTAATTTATCAAGCGCATCACGTAAGTCCTGATATTTAGACCCATCTGCTGGATACAACCCACAGAAAACCATTGGGTTAACATTCTTATACCCTGGCAACGGATCATCTATTGGGTTATTGGCATCTGTAATGGTATCTCCTACATTAGTATCTCCAACATTCTTGATACTAGCTGTAACATAACCTACTGTACCAGCCTGTAAAGAATCAGCCGGTATGAATTGTCCAGCTCCAAAATACCCAACTTCCACTACTTCAAATTCTTTTTCAGTAGCCATCATACGTATTTTCATGCCCTTTTTGACAGTTCCCTCTTTAACCCTACAAAATACTATAACACCTCTATAAGGGTCATATAGAGAGTCAAATATAAGCGCTTTCAAAGGTGCATTCACATCTCCTACTGGTGCTGGTATATCTGATACTATTTTCTCAAGTACTTCCTCTATGTTAATACCTTCTTTTGCAGATATCAGTGGTGCATCCTCAGCATCTAATCCAATAACATCCTCTACCTCTGCTTTTACCCTATCAGGTTCAGCACTTGGTAAATCAATCTTATTGATTACTGTAACTATCTCCAGGTCATGTTCAAGTGCTAGATATACATTAGCTAATGTCTGAGCTTCTATTCCTTGTGCAGCATCTACTACAAGAACAGCTCCTTCACATGCCGCTAAACTTCTTGATACTTCATAGTTAAAATCCACATGTCCAGGTGTATCAATAAGGTTAAATATATATTCTTCACCATCTTTGGCTTTATATATTAATCTAACTGCCTGAGCTTTTATTGTTATACCTCTCTCACGTTCTAGATCCATATTATCTAAAACTTGAGCCTGCATTTCTCTAGCAGTCAATAATCCTGTTAACTGAATGATCCTATCTGCTAATGTCGACTTACCATGATCGATATGTGCAATTATACAAAAATTTCTTATATTATCCTGTTTAAATTCTGCCACAGACCAACATCCTCCTTAGCCCATTTTCTGTTGGTTATTATAGCATATATATATATAATTTAGCAACAAAATATATTTTTTTAATAATTATCTCAACTTTTACACCTTTATTATTTAATAACCTCATATAAAATTTTCGCCAGAGGCTCCATAGCATTCATTGCTTCACTGACTGTATTTGTCTGAGCACCAACTTCAACCAACAGAGATTTTGGTTTTAGGTGCAGATTATATCTATACCCTCTAAGATATATTTTTCTAGTGAAATTAGGATATAACTCATTAGCTTTCAACTGCATCTGAAGACTGAATGCCATATTATCAACAACATACTTGTTAGGCATTACAGGATATAGTGCCAATCCATTAAAAAACATAATCTTAGCTGTTTGTTTACCATTAATATCATTCACTAACCTTACATTACCTCTAACTCCATCCCTATGAATATCTATCATAACTTCTATGGAAGGATTCTTCTTAATCAAATCTTTCAATGGCGCTTCTATCCTCTGATAAGCCTCATCCCTATCAATCTTACCATTGATGATATCATACTCTTTCCTATGATGAAGAACCTTAATATTATACTTCTCTTCAAGTATACGAGCCAATTCATCTCCTACCCCTACCACAGTATCGTCTTTCTTACCTTTCACACTATCTACAAAACTTTCTTGTGAATGAGTATGATATATCAATACTTTTGGTCCATCCCCACTCATATCTATCGACATATCCTTACTCAAAAATTTATCAATAGGAAATTTATCTTGTGTGGGATTGATACTAGGATCAAAAGTATACAAATTAGACTTCAAAAACGAAAAATTATTAAGCTGTTCCATAGTATAATTAGTAATATTAGCCACTGGAATCTGCTGTTCCAACGTATGAGAAGAAAAGAAACTCTCATCATGCTCATAATGTTCCAAATCATTTTCAAAGGATTTATCCGTCTGATTAATCTTAGGATAATTTTCCGAAGCAGTACAATAAGAATAATCATTATCGTTCATTATAAATGAAATAAGAGGTATATTATAACCATACAATGCCTCAATCTTATTATAATTACTAATATCCAACCTAGTCTTATTATTGCTCTCTAAATAATACTCAACCGAAGGATTGACCGAATGAATTATATTAGTAAAAAAAGACGAATCAATATCCGAAAAAACAAGATTCTTAAAACTTATAATCTCATTAGTAAAATATAGCCCAAATAATTTTACAATAATTATAATAGACAACACTATCAAAACTGCCATATAAACAAGTGAAGCTTTCCTATTTTTCTTAAGTAAATACGCTTTATTCATCTAATCACCCTTATCCTCACAGTAGACAATAAATAATCGCCTACTCATATTCAACATGTCCTCATTAAATTAACATCTTATAAAAATATATTTTTGGACAAGGAGATTTATTACAAAAACTAATATGAATCATTTTTAAAAAAGTATATTACCCTCTTATGATATATTTATCTACTCACTATAATTTCAAATAAAGAAGTGTAAAGTGTTACAATCACGCAGACCGACCGCTTCTCAGGGTAAGGCAAGTGATTGTAACACTTTACACTGACTAATATGCACACATTTATTAATTTTATAAACTTTTTCACACAAAGTTACTTCTTTACAACCGAATATATAAATTACCCTACGATAAAAACTTAGTAATCTCATCAAACTCAAGATTAGGCTGCAACATTATATTCAACGAAGAAGCTATTATATTACTCAATCTTTTAATAACCGCATCAATCTCTTTTGGAGTAACAAACAAATTACCAATATAAGGATAAAGAACCTCTTTTATCAACTGATACTTCTCTTGTTCATTGAAACTATTAATCATATCCGCTACTTCAGCATTTTCCTTTGCCTGCTTCTTCATCTCTATCAACAATTCTTCCATTGTATCATTAACTATAGTCGCCGCATCAACTACCGTAGGAACACCAATAGCTATTACTGGAACTCCTAACGACTCCTCCGTAAGTCCCTGACGTCTATTACCCACACCAGAACCTGGATGAACTCCCGTATCCGCAATCTGAATAGTAGAATTAACCCTAGTAGTTCGTCTCGAAGCCAAAGCATCAATAGCAATAACTAAACTAGGCTTTATCTTATCAACAATCCCCTGAATTATCTCAAAAGTCTCCATACCCGTTTGCCCCATAACACCCGGTATGATTGCACTAACCTTATTAAATCCATCATCACCCTCAGGTTCACCAAACTCTTGAAAAAGATGCCTTGTAACCAAAACATTAGAAACTGCTCTAGGTCCTAACGAGTCCGGTGTCACATCCCTATTCCCAAGTCCTACAACTAGCACTGTCATATCTTTATCAACCTTTGCCAACTCACCTAATTGTTTTGCCAACTCTCTCACTATTTCCTCATGAGCTTCTGGCGCATTCTGCTTCATTAAATCACATTCCATAGTTACATAACTGCCTATAGGTTTATTAAGTGCTTTCGAACCATGTTCATCAAGAATATTTACTTTCGTTATAGATAACTCAATATCTTTTATGTTATCTACTATTACTTCAACCCCCTTTATCTCAATATCTTCTTCCCCAACCATTTCTCTAGCTTCAATGGCTAAGTCAGTTCTAACGTTATATTTCTGTTCAACTTGTTCTAATTTCTCTTGACTATTATTATCCATCCAAATTAATTCCCTTCTAAAAAATTATTGCACCCTGTTTAGGAAATATTTTTTCCAATTATTTTATATATATTCATTGACTTATTATGCATTATATATTAAAATTAGAGCGTATGTTTATGTGCGATATTTATTTGAAGTCCAAAAAAGACTTAAGACCACGAATAATGGTCTAGAAATAAATGTTTAGTTTCCTAATTCCCACTGCGAAACAAAAATATTTATAAAAAATATCGGAGGTTATTTCATTGGCAAATATTAAATCAGCGAAAAAAAGAATTAAGGTAACAGAAACAAAAACTGCTAGAAACAAAGCAATTAAATCAAGAGTAAAAACAGAAACTAAAAAAGTTTTAGCTGCTGTTGAATCCGGAGATAAAACAACTGCTGAAAAACAATTATTAGTAGCAATTTCTTATATTGATAGAGCTAAAGTAAAAGGTATTTATCACAAAAAAACTGCTGCAAGAAAAGTTTCTCGTTTAACAAAAGCCGTAAATAACGCATAATTAAGAGCCGTACAAGCGTACGGCTTTTTTATTGTTATTTTTTATGTTAAGTACTACCGTAAATATTGTATCTTTAATCTTTACTCAAGGCTCGTGGCTTCTGGTAAGGTATTATAGGTGTTACTTTTCCTTTCCGTTAATCGTCCTGATTAAAGGAAAGGCGTTCACCGTCCATGGTTCACTCGACGTAACACCTATAATACCTTACCTTTTTTTGCCGTAAAAAGATTAAAGATACAACATTTACTAGGCTCTTGGTTTCAGCTTTGTTAAAGTACCTGACATCTCAATTAATTTTCTACTACTCCCCCTTTGCCCGGTCACTTAATGTACTAGCCTAGCAGAAGGGATGATGGGTACAATAAAGTTGTGACTTTTAAAGTAGCCTTAGAAAAGCTTGGTGAGTGGAAGAGGTGTTTCCGTTAAGAAGCTTACTTGTCTGACCGTAGGGAGTTTGTAAGCTTTAGGAAACACCTCTGGAACGAACCTTAGCTTTTCTTAGGCTCCTTTAACCCAAACTACTTTATTGTACCCATCAATCCCATCTGCGGACGTCTTGCACTCAACTCATCATTCCCCCATAAAACTAAGAAATAATCAGCTATACTTCATTATAATAACTTCCACACCTATCCTAGCATCAATCTTACCTATCTTAATATTACTATCCGTCTCCAAGCAATCCTTCAAAGCTTCTTTCAAATTATCTACAGTCAAATTTCTCCCCTGTCTCAAACATTCTCTAACAATAAACGGAGCAATCTTAATCCTACTCCCTATATCCCTCTCACTCAATCCTTTCTGCTGCAACAACTTACTTTGCAGAATTAATCTGAATTGACGTATCAGCATAAACAATATTCTCCCTGGAGGCTCTTTTGCAATTATCATATCATGATACAATAAGACAGCTCTTTCCCTTCTATTCTGCCCCATAGCACTTACCAATTCAAAAATCTTATTCTCTATACTCCTCGTACATATTTCATCAATTACTTCCTTTGTGACTACATCTTTATCTTTACAGTACATAACAACTTTTTCTAATTCATTATTGATACTAGCCATATCAGTTCCAACTGTCTTAAGAAAATGTAAAGCTACACTTTTCTCGATTTTTTTACCTGAACCATGTAACTTCTGTCCAACCCATTTTACTAAATCATTTTCAGACATCTTAGTAAAACTCGCCACATAGCCGTTTTTATTTATTAATTTATATAACTTGCTTCTTTTATCTATTTCCTCTTCCAAAAAGATTACAGTTGTTGATTCTGGTATATCTGTAATCCTATCAACAATGGTATTTGAATTATTATTCTTTCCTTTAAATAATTTAGCATAGCTGACAACAATAACTCTGCGCTCCGCAAAAAAAGGCAAAGTCTCAATAGCATCAAATAACTTATCAACACTCATATTACTTTTATCAAAATAATCGTAATTCATAGTAGGGTCAGTATCAACCAATAACCCATCAATCAATTTCTTTAGATACATATCCAACAGATATTTTTCTTCTCCATAAAATAGATATACATTGTTATATTCATTGTTTTGTAGTTGTTTTTTTAAACCTTTCATCTTTTGCTCCTAAACTTATTTTATTCCCAAAAAAATCTGTTTCTTACTGTAATATGTACTGATACCCATATTATGCCCATCTGTTTTAATGGTAATGGCTCCATCTTTTGATGTATTAAAAATGGGTATATCATAGTCCATATATCGCTCTAGTACTTCCTTATGAGGATGTCCAAATCTATTGTTCCTACCAGAACTTATTACAGCTAATCTTGGCATAACATATTCAATGAATTCTTTTGTCGATGAACTGTTAGAGCCATGATGGGGTACTTTAATTATATCACTGTTTAAATAATCTGTATATTTATTGTTGATTTTTTCTTCTTCTTCTTTCTCTATATCACCAGTTAAAATTTCGTCATAAGCTTTATATTTTAGCTTTAATACCAATGAATAAGCGTTATTGTTATGAAACTGGGTTGTGTCTCTAAGAGGATATATGGTTTCAAATGAAATATATTTGTCCCTTATTACGTTTTTCTCATTCAGGTATACCATATTTATATTTTTCTTAGTAGCTCTATCAATCAGCTCTTTTAACAGGATATCTTCTTCCTCTTTGTTTTTATAAGCATAGGGCAATACGATGTTATCTATCTTAAAATAATCTATTAATTCAATTAAGCCTCCAACATGATCTCTATCACTATGAGTCATTATCAAGCAGTCAATCTTGCTGATACCGTTATATTTCAGATAGGGTCTTACGATATAATAACCAGTGTCTCTATCTGTTGTTTTCTTCTTGAGATTTCCTCCTCCATCAATAACATACACTTTCCTAGCAGGTGATATTACAACTGCACTATCTCCTTGCCCTATGTCCAAATGTACTATTTTAAGAGGTTTAGGACTAATATAAAACACGAAATTCAATATCACCAATAGACAAGCAGCTATTGTGATATGCTTTTTCACTGATTGTTTATTTACTTTTTCAGAAGCTAACATTGATATGAGTATAAATATTATAATGAACAAAATAAGATTAATAAGCTGGGGCTTTCCAATTGTGATAGTGCTAAATGGAAGATTTCCTGCAAATTCACAGCATAAATCATAAAAGTTAAGTATATAAAATATGATTCCAGAGATTAATTTACCAAAATAGATGGATAGAGAACCAACAACAAGTCCAATAAATCCAAACAAGACAACTATTGTCATAAGAGGTACTACCAAGATGTTAACCAACACAGAATATATATGCAATTCATAAAATGTTAGAAGCATAACAGGCATAGTACCAAGTGTAGCCGCTAAACTAACATTAAAGGTTGCTATTATCTTATTCCCTTTTTTATTATATAATTCATCAAGTGCTGGCGTTATTGCTATTATACCTATAACTGCTGAGAAGGATAATAAGAACCCTGTATCCCACAAGTTATAAGGATTAATCATAAGTATTATTACTGCAGCAATACAGATAGATGAGTATATATCATATGTCCTACCAAAAAAGTATGCTAATAATATTATTGAAAGCATGATTACAGCTCTAACCGTGGAAACACTGGCTCCAGTTAAAATTAAGTAGAATGCCAAGAAGCATATAGTGAATATTACGCTCTTCTTTTTAGATATCAACAAACATATCAAACTAAAGAAACCATATCCAAGAATTGCTATATGCAAACCTGATATAGCTAAAACATGAGAAATACCAGATTCAGAATACTTATTTTTGGTATCAATAGATAAATAAGATTTTTCTCCTAATATCATGGCTTTCATTAGGTTTGCTTGATTTTCTGGTAGAATACTGTCATACACCTTGACCCATTTATTTCTAATAAAAGATAACTTCTTATTCATAGAATACTTGATTGTAGATAAAATATTCGTTTTTTCATCATCTATTATTTTATGCTCTTTCAAATATAATTTATATTTTATTCCTCTTATCCTATAATATTTTTCTTCGTCAAATTGTCCCTGATTGGTGGGTCTAGTCAGTTTACTTAACTTTCCACTTATATTAATATAAGTGCCTATATCTATTTTATTAATATCTGTACCATAAACCTTGATCTTGAATTTATCTGTATAAATCTTATCTTCTATAATAATTTTATTGGTACTAATAATCAGTTGAGTCTTATCTTCCTTGCTGATGATATTATCTATATATCCTTCAGCGGTACATGACACTGTATCATCAAACAACTTATCCAATGGGTTGTTATTTGATTCTATATGATTACATATATTTATGTACGCAAAAAAGCATATCAACGGAAAAATGAATACACCTTTCCATGAATATGTTTTATATAGAATGATAGATAATATGATTGTAATACCAAATAATAATATAACCAATAATAAATCTTTTACATAGTACCCTGTCAGTACTCCTATAAGATAAAAAATACAAATAAAAACAGCAGGCCTTTTCATATAACTAATATCTCCCCAAAACCCTCTCATAGCACCACTAAAAACGCAAAAATATTTTCCACTCCTCTGTATGATTCAAGAAGTGGAAAATTTATTATTTCTTTTTATTGTCTAATACTAAATCCAAATTTCTTTCAAATAATATATTAAATTGTAAATGTCCCTTGAAGAGTTCCTCTTTTTCACCTTCAATTAAGAATTGAACCTTATTAATATCAGGAAGCTCTGTTAATGTATTTACTATTGAATAGATAGTAAGTAACTCTCCTGTTGATCCGCCTGTATGTTTTGTTTTAAATTCTTTGCTGAAATCAACATAGCATACACCTTCACTTATAGAAGTACTAATTACTTTAGTCTCTGCAGGTATAGTTCTTACTTCTGTATCATTTAATGGACCGTTTATCAAAAGGTTAAGAACTGTTTTCTCTAATGGTTCATTAGGATTAACTTCTACTTGTACCTCTTCTGGAACTAATCCAAGACCTTCTTTATCAGAAAAATATAATAGAACTTTCTTCAAAGTTTTACTTTCATTCTCTGGGTCATCAAAAACCAATTGGTCCTTACCAATAGGTCCTAGAGCTTTACCATCTGGTCCTTTTAGAGGCACTCCTTCAACATATATCTCTACTTTGTCAACAAAATCTAATTCTGTAAGAGATGATATTAAAGAAACACGACATAAGTTTTCTTCTACAGTATCTAATTTATAGTACTCTTCTGAAACATTCAATATTAGATTCGATTCTTCTAATTTTACCTCTAATAATCTTATAAAAGAAGGTACAGTAGTTATTGTATCTGGCTCATCTTCTATACCAGTTTGCAATATTTCAAATATCTCTGTTACAATATCCTCATTATTTACACTTGAGATATTTACATCTTTATTTATCCATGAATTTTTTTCTTTGTTTGATAAAAATATTTTAACACTTTTCTCACTTGGCTGTTCCTCAACATTAGCTTTTTGCTTATTGCCACAGCCTGTTAACGCTAATAGTAGAAAAACATACAACAAACTAATTCGCAATATTTTCCCCACTTCATAACACCTCCAACGAAATAAGCCCTTAGATTTATATATTATCATGTATTGGCCTCTTTAGTGGTAGACTGACTTCAAAAGTCGTTCCACTTCCTAGTTCACTACTACATCTTATAAATCCTTGATGCATAAGTATAGCTTGGTGCGTAATAGATAATCCAAGCCCAGTACCCCCTGTTTCCCTCGAACGTGTTTTATCAACTCTATAAAATCTCTGAAAAACTTTATTTATACTTTCTTTAGGTATACCTATCCCCGTATCAATAACAAATATTTGTGCGTTTTGATAATCAGAATTAAGTGTGACTTTTATAGTTCCATATTCTTTGTTATATTTTATTCCATTCTCAATCAAGTTAGTTAATGCTAATGAAATCTTGGTTTTATCAACTTCTGCAATAACTTCTCTATAGCTTTCAAAAACCATTTCTACACCTTTTATATCTGCTAAAGGCTTTAGTCTTTTTAGTATAGATTCAATCAATAAGTTAATGTTGGTTTCACTAATATTCAACTCATTTTCATTCTTATCCAATGTAACCATAGTTAGCAGGTCGTTAATTATAGTCGTTTCTCTTTCAATTTCCTTACTAATATCCTCGAAAAATTCTTTATACAATTCTTTTGGTGCATCTGGCTGCATCAATAAGGATTCAGCCAATACTTTTACTGAACTTAGGGGTGTCTTTAATTCATGTGATACGTTAGCAACAAACTGCCTTCTGCTCTCATCAACCTGTTGTAACTTTTCAGTCATATGATTAAATGCTGTCCCTATTTCTTCAATCTCATTATTACCTTTGATATCAATCTTTTCATCAACATTTCCGTCGGTAATCTTATTAATGCTTACTAATAGTTTCTTGAAAGGCTTCGTTATGAGCCCTGAGAAATTATAACTAAGAGTTAGAATCAAGATCAACAACGCTAATATTATCAGGTACGAAATACTTTTCAAACTGCTGATAGAATTGTTAATATCATCATAGGAATTGGTAAGTATGATAGCACCATATACTTCATCTTTTTTTTCATCTTTGATAGGAGTTACTACCTTAGCAAGGTTCATGCTTTTTTGGAATACTGAACTGCTTTGACCTCCTAAAGCATCTATTACTTCTTGTTTAGCATATGACTTACCAGTATCAATACCATTGGAATCAAATTTAACGTTACTTTTGACATCCAATATGACTATTCTCTCAAAATCTTGTCCGCCAATAATACTTACGTAATCTTTGATACCTGAACTATCGTTGATAAATCCTCTAACCATGAGATTAGTTGATATTATATTGGCTTGTCTAAACATAGATCTTGATTTTTCTTTTACATAATAACTTTCCAAAGAGTTAAGCAATATGTTTGTTAATAAAATAAGTGGTATGATACTTACAACTACATAAGAAATAAATATCTTAGCCCTTATACTATTAAATATTTTTCTTGTTTTGATAATAATAACCAACACCCCACTTAGTATGAATGAACTTTGGCTCGCTTGGATTTGGCTCTACTTTTTCTCTAAGTCGTCTTACATGTACGTCCACCGTTCTTACATCACCAGGGTAATCATAGCCCCAAACAATATTGAGTAGATTCTCTCTACTATATACTTTATTCGGGTGCTTACTAAATAGTTCTAGTAAATCAAATTCCTTAGCTGTCAAATTAACTTCTTGGTTGTTAATAAATACTCTTCTGCTTTCGCAATCAATCTTTAACTCTCCAGAGTTGATCACAGCTTCAGAATCACCGTTATATTCAGTTTTTATCCTTCTGAGAACTGCTTTCATTCTAGCCTTTAATTCAAGAATATTAAATGGCTTTGTCATGTAATCATCTGCACCATATTCTAGTCCTAGAATCTTGTCCATATCCTCGCCCTTAGCAGTAAGCATAATAATAGGCATATTAGAAAACTCTCTTATCTGCCTGCATACTGATAAACCATCTATCTTAGGCAACATAACGTCTAATATCACTAGGTCATATACATTTGTTTTAGCTAAATCAAAAGCTTCCTGCCCATCATAAGCAACATCAACTATCATGTCATCCTGCTCAAGACTAAATTTTATACCCTTAACTATTAATTTTTCATCGTCCACCACTAATATCCTTTTAGACATAGTAGACACCTCACTTTACAATAATTGAATCTTTTATCTTATTAAAAGCCCCTTCTTTTATTCCACTTACTTTCATTATGTCTTCAATTGTCTCAAAATCTCCGTGTTCTTCTCTATAATCTATGATGAGCTTAGCACGTGATTCACCTATTCCAGAAAGTGTTGTCAACTTTTCAATTGAAGCAGTATTGATATTGACTAGTTTTTCTTCTGCATCATCAATACAGAATTCGCCAGTCTCCATCTGTTCTTTGCTTGGAAAAATTATTTTTTCACCATCTTTTACTTGTCGTGCTAAATTAACATAATCTGTAGCGGCTTCTTCAGTTAAACCACCAGCAAGTTCTAACACTTCGTAAACTCTTGAATCCTCTTTGACAGTATAGACTCCTTCATTCACTACTTCACCACAAATATGTACATAAATGGTCTTTTCTAATTCCTCTGCATTATCCTCTTTGTTATTATCTTCATCATCAGTATTATATTCCTCATTATTATCTTCTGCACCAGCATTATATTCTACATTATCTTTTGTATCTTTGTCAACTTCTATTGATACACTGTTTTCTGAACTAACATAGATTATACCAACTACTATCACCAATAATATAAAAGCACCATAATACCATTTGTTCTTCATAATCATTTCTCTCCATCCATAAACTAGTAAAGTTTTAGTAAATTACAAGTATAGAGTAAATATAATTATGAATCCCCTCTAAAATATTCTATTTAATATTTTCTTTTGATTCTTGTTCCATAATCAATAATGTATCTGTTGTAATGTTTGTCCATAAGAGGTGAACTGAATACAAAATCTGCTGTAGCCACATTGGATGCCACTGGTATATCATATAGTACTGCAATCCTAAGTAATGCTTTTACATCAGGGTCATGTGGTTGAGCTTCTAGTGGATCCCAGAAAAACACAAGAAAATCGATATCATCTTCTATTATTCTAGCTCCTATCTGCTGGTCACCACCTAATGGACCACTTTTATATCTTCTTACAGGCAGATTGGTTTCTTTGGCTATTATACTACCTGTTGTTCCAGTTGCATATAAAAAATGCTTTGATAATATCTCCCTATTCTTGGATACCCATTCAATTAAATCCTTTTTCCTATTATCATGAGCAACTAATGCAATATGTTTTTGTTTCCCCATTTTGACTTGGAACATATATCTTCCTCCTGTTTATGATTTATTTTTCTAAAGTCTAACCTATATACACTGAATTTAACAATAATATTATAATTTATAACTAAATTAAATTCAATATGCAAACCAGAGCAATTATTTCTTAACTCTACTACTCATTGTACATAAAATCTGTCCATTTTACAATGCATTTAACACAAATATAATAATTAAATATGTAATAGCATAGGTTAAGTGTGGTATAATAAATACGATAAATGAGTTTTCAATAAACAACAGATAAATAACTTAATAGTAAATGGAGTGAATAACATGATAAATGACGGATTTGTTAGAGTCGCTTCTGCTTCACCTGTAATCAAGGTTGCTGACGTAGATTTTAACACAGATGAAATAATGAAATTAATAGATGATGCAATTGATAAAGACGTATCAATACTGGTTTTTCCTGAATTATGTATTACAGGTTATACATGTGCTGATCTTTTTTTCCAAGAGCCTTTAATTAGAAGCAGTATGGAAAAATTGGTTATCCTCAAAAAATACTCTCTAGGTAAGGACATACTATTTGTTGTTGGTGTTCCTATTAAATATAAAAACGCATTATACAACTGTGCTGCAGTTATCTGTAATGGAAAAATATTAGGTGTGGTACCTAAGACATATATACCCAACTATAACGAATTCTATGAGCAACGTTGGTTTTCATCTTCTGAAACTATAATCAATGATACCATAGTAATTGACTCAGAAGAAATCCCATTTGGTTCATCTATATTATTTAGACATAGTGAATACGAGGACCTATGTGTTGGTATTGAGATATGCGAAGATCTATGGTCACCTCTACCACCTAGTACAATACATGCTATCAATGGGGCAACCATCATCCTTAATCCATCAGCAAGTAATGACTTAGTAGGCAAAAGTTCATATAGAAAAGCTTTGATATCATCTCAATCAGCAAAAACTATTACTTCCTATATATATTCTTCATCAGGATTTGGTGAATCCACTACTGATGTTGTTTTTGGTGGACACTGCCTTATATATGAAAATGGGACAAAATTAGAAGAAAACAAAAGATTCATGTTAGAGTCAACAATAATATATTCAGATATTGATATTGATAAATTAATGGCTGATAGAATCAAGATGACAAGTTATTCTAATCATCTAACAAGTCGTTTTGATTCAGAATATATGGTTATCCCTTTTGATCTGACACTTAAGGATCACAATACTATAGATAGATTCATTGACCCAAGTCCTTTCGTACCAAACAATCAAGAAAAAAGAAGCAAGAGATGCCAAGAGATATTCTCTATCCAAACATTAGGACTTGCAAAGAGAATCACTCATATAGGCTGTGAGAAAGTCATTGTTGGTATTTCTGGTGGTTTAGATTCCACTCTTGCACTGCTTGTATGTGCCATGACATACGACCTACTTGGTAAAGGCAGAAAAAATATCATTGGCGTAACTATGCCTGGTTTTGGAACTACAGATCGAACATACAATAATGCTATATCCTTAATGAACCATCTCGGCGTAACAATCAAGGAAATCTCCATTAAAAATGCTTGCCTAGTCCACTTTGAAGATATAGGTCACGACCCAAATGACCATAGTACAACTTATGAAAATGTGCAAGCCAGAGAAAGAACACAGATATTGATGGATTTATCCAATAAGTATAATGGTATAGTCATCGGTACTGGCGATTTATCTGAAATGGCTCTTGGTTGGGCTACCTATAACGGAGATCATATGGCTATGTACTCTGTTAACACAACTATCCCTAAAACTCTAGTAAGATATCTAGTGAGATGGATCACTGAATACAAAGTAGGAAAAGATGCCAAGGCTGTACTATTGGATATACTTGATACTCCTGTTAGTCCAGAACTTCTTCCACCTGACAAAGAAACAGGAAAGATAAAACAGAAAACTGAGGAAGTTGTTGGTCCATATGAATTGCACGATTTCTTCCTATATAATATGTTAAGATTTGGTTTTTCACCTAAAAAGATATATAGACTTGCGTTAAAAGCTTTTGATAATCAGTATACACCTGAGACTATCAAGAAATGGATTAATACTTTTTATAGAAGATTCTTCATGCATCAATTCAAGCGTTCATGTATGCCAGATGGTCCAAAAGTAGGTTCAATCTGTCTTTCTCCAAGAGGAGACCTTAGAATGCCAAGCGATGCAGTATCTAAGATTTGGTTAGAAGAGATAAAAGATATTTGATAATATAATGGGTTGTAGAATACATTCTACAACCCTAGTATATTTTACTCGTTACTTATATTAATATTAGAGAAACGTACGTCATACTCAATATTAAGAGTAATATCCTTGTTTTCTTCATCTTCTTCTGAAGTATCAATTTCTATATTACTAGCTTTATTATTTCCCTCAGCAACAATTTTCCATTCTTGTGGAACTTTGATTGTCAAATTACTGAATAACGCTAATACCTTTATTGTTGCTCCATCTTCAATCTCAATATCTGTCAAGTCAATATCAAGATTACCAAAAACAACTGCAGCATCTTCCATCTCTTGGTCTTGTTCGTATTTTATGTCTTCACTATTGAACATAACAACTTTGCTGAAAGTATCAGTCATCTTTTGGATTTTCTTATAAGCATAATAAGCTCCTCCACCAATTGCAGCACCTAGGACAAGTAATCTTTTTTTCTTCATTTGTATCCCCCTTCTATTGTAAGTACTATACTAATTATATCACTAAAAAAATAATAGTAAAGATTTTACATATGAAATTTATGCTTGTTCTATTATTGTTTCAATTTGGTTAATGATAGAATTCTTTCTATCATTAAGCTGATTACTCTCTGTTTCTAATCTTCTTAGAATGCTGTTAACTTCATATTTAGTGCTCTCAACTTTTTCTATAGCATTATTTATCTTTGACTGAACAGCCCAATCCACGAAAAATCCATCAAAGAAATAATCTGCAAAGCCTAAGAAATCACCTATATCCAATTCTGTATTAATGTAATCATCTACATCACTAAGTTCTCTAGCAAAAGACCTTATCCACTTTTGCATGTCAGAGATATAGTCTTGAGCTTCTGACATGTTTTCTCTTTTTGCCATAGTAGATAGTAATCCTCCACCAAACATATCTAAAGTTCCCCAGTTCTTAGCTGACTGAAGGGCTTCTCGTGCATTATCAATACATGACATGGTATTTTCACCAGCATTAATTGCTTCATCAATTTCTTTTAGCTGATTACTTATTTCTCTATCCTCTTCCATCAAGCTTTCAATTTCATTCCATTTATCTGGCATATATGTAAGTATAAAATCCCTTTTCTGATTCAAGAGCATCTTATATTCTTCTTCTGCTTGACTAAGCTTGCTATATTTTATATTAAGTTTTTCTAGTGATGTTTTACAATCTTCTAACTGAGTTAGTACACTATCACATTTTAACTTAGCAGTTATTGCCTCTTGTTTTTCTTTGTCCAGCTTTTCAGCTTTATCATTAATTATAGTATGTAAGAAATTCGTAAAAGTAACTTTTGTAAGTTTTTCAACATCTTGTTCTTCTTTTCTAAGTTCTTCTTTCAACTGATGCCACTTATCGGTTAGCTTATTACAATCTTCCCCGGTTGATTTAATAAGCTTCTTATAGCGATTAGCCTCACTCATATTTTCTACACATTGTCTTAACTTATCATCTAATTCTTTTTTTCTTTCATTATCATAATTCATTTAGTTCAACCCCTTATTCTTTGTTTAATTATATTTTAAATCAATTAAGTATTATTGTACACTCCACAAATTATATATTATCACTAATATAAACTCAATAATTATAGAATAGTGAACTTATGATAGCAAAATATGGGGTTAAATATGGGAGTTAACTATAAGCAAAAAAATCCAAATGAGTTTAATCCCATTTGAATAATATAACACCACCAATCATAATAACTACCGCAATAACTTTTTTCCAAACAAAGGGTACTTGTTCAGTACCAAATAATCCAAACAATTCTATTAAATAGGCAATTATCAACTGGGAAATTAAAATCAGCATCACCGTACATGCAGGACCCAGTGTAGACATCCCTTTAACAACAGTAAATATAATAAACGCACCTAGTATACCACCTGTAAGATACCACTTACTATCTACTTTCAGTAAATTAGCAAAACTATCTCTTCCAGTAAAGAACCATGCCCCTATACAAACTATAAAACCTGTTATCTGAACTAATGAATTAGTTACCCATATAGATGAACTCTCTGTAACCCTTGTATTAAAAACACCTTGTATACTCATTAGTGCCCCAGAAATAATTGCACAAATAGCAGCCATTTTTATCACCTTTCTTACAAAATCCTAATCTATTTATTTTATAATAGATTATTATTCTCCTAAGTTATTCTAAATATGCAGAGTCTTTAGTAGTTATCAAGTGATAATATTTATTATTAACTAAAATAATAAAAAGACATATAAGATTATATTATCATCTTTATATGTCTTTCTATTTCACCG
Organism: Vallitalea guaymasensis; assembly: GCF_018141425.1. Classification (NCBI taxonomy): domain Bacteria; kingdom Bacillati; phylum Bacillota; class Clostridia; order Lachnospirales; family Vallitaleaceae; genus Vallitalea; species Vallitalea guaymasensis. The sequence goes on along the minus strand of NZ_CP058561.1, from coordinate 4,572,926 downwards.
TTATATATTTTATAATAATTAATTACTTGCTTAATTTTTCATCAATAGCTTTAGCTGCTTTCTTTCCTGCTCCCATAGCAAGTATAACTGTTGCAGCTCCTGTAACAGCATCTCCACCAGCATATACATTCTCCAGTGTAGTTTCCATAGTATCTTCATTAACTACGATACAGCCTCTTTTATTAACGTCAAGTCCATCAGTTGTATCTCTAAGAAGCGGATTAGGTGTTTGACCAATAGCTACTACAACTATATCAACATCCATTACTTCTTCGCTGCCTTCTATAGGTTGTGGTCTTCTTCTGCCACTTTCGTCTGGTTCACCAAGTTCCATCTTAATACACTTCATACCAGTAACATGGCCATCTTCACCAATAATTTCAACTGGATTTTTTAGAAGATCAAATATGATTTGTTCTTCTTCTGCATGATGCACTTCTTCCACTCTTGCAGGTAACTCTTCTTTACTTCTTCTATATACAATCTTAACTTCTTTTGCTCCTAATCTCTTAGCTGTTCTTGCTGCATCCATAGCAACATTACCACCGCCGATAACCGCAACTTTTTCACCGATTCTTACAGGTGTTGGGCTATTAGGGAAATCATAAGCTTTCATAAGGTTGACTCTAGTCAAGAACTCATTAGCTGAGTAAACTCCATTAAGATTTTCTCCTTCAATATTCATGAATCTAGGAAGTCCAGCTCCACTACCTACAAATACAGCTTGGAACCCTTCTTCTTCAAATAATTCATCTATAGTTATTGATTTTCCAACTATAACATTCTTTTCAACTTTTACACCTAGGTCAGTAACACTCTTCAATTCTGTCTGTACTAGACCTTTTGGTAAACGGAATTCAGGTATACCATACATTAGAACCCCACCAAGTTGATGAAGAGCTTCGTACATGGTTACTTCATATCCTTTTTTAGCCAAATCAGCTGCACATGTAAGGCTAGCTGGACCACCGCCAACAACTGCAACCTTTTTATTGTTTGACTCAGGTTTTTCAACGTCTTTTTTAATGTTCTCCATATAATAATCTGCAACAAAACGTTCAAGTCTACCAATAGCTACTGGCTCACCTTTACGTCCTCTTACACATTTACCTTCACATTGTGACTCTTGAGGACAGACTCTTCCACAAATAGCTGGTAATCTATTCTCTGTAGCAATAATATTATATGCCTCTTCTATATTACCTTCACTAACTTCTTTTATGAATTCTGGAATCGGAACACTTACTGGACATCCCCCAACACATGGTCTAGTCTTGCACTGTAAACATCTACCAGCTTCTTCCATAGCTTCTTCCAATGTATAACCACAAGTAACTTCATCAAAATTCTTTATTCTCAATAAAGGATCCTGCTCCTTCATTTTCACCTTTTCTTTACTCATGTTAGGCATTCTTTTCCCCTCCTACTTTTTGTTTTTGATACCATCCAACTTACATACATGGTCTTCTTCTTCTTTATAATAGCTTTGTCTTCTCATACATTCGTCAAAATCAACTAAGAATCCATCAAAATCTGGTCCATCAACACATGCAAATTTTGTTTCGCCACCTACAGTAACACGACATCCACCACACATGCCAGTTCCATCTATCATAATAGGGTTAAGAGATACACCAGTTGGTATATTAAGAGGTTTAGTAACTGAAACAACCGCTTTCATCATAATCAATGGTCCTATAGCAATGACCTCATCATATTTATTTCCCTGTTCCAATAAATCATTTAGAACATCAGTTACAAATCCTTTTGTACCTTTAGTTCCATCATTAGTAGCAAAATATATATTATCACATATTTCTTTGAACTCGTCTTCAAGAATTATGTACTCTTCACTACGACCACCAATAATAACGTCAACACTGACGCCCATTGATTTTAATTTCTTTATTTGAGGATAAAGTGGAGCAGCTCCAACACCTCCGCCTATTCCCAATACTCTTTTATGTTTTTTTAATTCTGTAGCTTGACCTAGAGGTCCTACAAAGTCATTAATATAATCTCCTTCTTGCTTTTTACTAAGTAATTTAGTTGAATACCCTACAACTTGGTATATAATTGTTACTGTTCCCGCTTCTCTGTCGTAATCAGCAATAGTTAGTGGAATTCTTTCTCCATCTTCATTCACTCTAAGAATTATGAATTGTCCTGGCTCACATTTTCTAGCAGTAAAAGGTGCTTCAACAACCATTAATTCAACTTGACTATTGATGGTTTTCTTCTTTACAATTTTGTACACTTAAATTACCTCATTTCTTTATTCTTTTATTCAACTTATCTAAGTCTTTTTTAAATTATATCATAATTTATTATATAATAATAAATTAAATTTTACGTGAGTACTAAATAATTACTTTTTTATGCTCTCCAATAAATCCAGATTCTCTTTACTCCCAAGAATTTCTTCAGCATTCTTAGTATTATCCTGATTAAATAGATCTCTTTTGAATTTAACTTCCAATATTCTTCTGACAGATTCATCTATTCTTTCTTCAGAGATAGTCTTTGAAATAACAGACTCCAATACTCCACTATAACCTTCTTCAAAAGGTACAGGCATAAGTAATATATCAATACCAGCTTCTACTGCTTTTATACATGCTTCTTTTGTACCATATTCATTCACTATAGCTCCCATATTAAGAGCATCGGTAATAGCGAGTCCATCATAACCTAACTCATTCCTAAGTATATCAGTTACTATTTTCTTAGATAATGAGGCTTCTGTATTGGTTTCATCTATTTGTGGAGCCTTGATATGTGCTATCATCACCCCATCCACATCAGCTTCAATACCTTTCTTGAATGGTACAAATTCAATCTCTCTAAGCCTTTCAATATTATGATTAGTGACTACAGAACCTAAGTGAGTATCATTAGTAGTATCTCCATGCCCTGGAAAATGCTTAACGACAGCTGAGACATTTTCATCTTGCAATCCCTTTACACAATTATAAACCATATCACCAACTAATTGTTCATCGCTTCCATAAGATCTAACACCTATAACTGTATTGTCAGGGTTGGTATTGATATCTGCTACAGGAGCAAAATCCATGTTGAAGCCTAGAGAAGATATTTCTCTTCCAAGTATTTGTCCTATTTTATATGCATTTTCAGTATTTCCAGTATCTCCGATTACTTTATTATTAGGCAGTACTGTTGCATGCATATTAGGATTCTTAGCTATCCTTGATACTAAGCCTCCCTCTTCATCTACTGAAATGAAAAGAGGTATACTAGATGTTTCTTGAATATCACTAATCAGCTTTTCTGTCTGAGGAATGGTATTAATGTTATTCTTAAAGAAAATCACTCCACCCAAGTTATATTTCTTCATCACTTCTCTACCGAAATCATCAAGAACAGTTACAGGGGCATTATTAAGAGAATCAGCATCAATCATGAACATTTGTCCAATCTTTTCTTCCAATGTCATCCCATCGATCATCTCTTCTATCTTCTCATCAACAGTTTTTTCTTTCTTATCTGGATTATCAGTAGTCCCATTCTCATTTTTGTTATAATTGACTTCATTATCATCTATAATACTTTCTTCTTTTTCCTTTGCTTTATCATTATTTTGATTATTGTCATTTGTTGAACATCCTGCTAATAATAAAACTAAAACAACCACTAAACACATATATCGATACATTGATAAATCCTTTCTTTCCAATCATTTTTAGTATTAATCAACCACACTAGAATAAAAAAATAATTTCACATAATAAGAGTATTGTCTAATACCAAAATTATAGTATATAATACGTCAAAACATATTATATACTATTTTATTCAGTAAAAAAAGGATTTTATTGATTTAATTGTATAAATCGTTAAATTATGCGTATATACCTTTATTTAATTAGTTTGATAATAATCTATTGTTTCATAATCAAATTCTTTTTCTTCCTTAATGAATTCCATTACATTAAGATATTCCCTTAGAGTATCAATACAAGTGAAGCAAGGTATTCCAAGATGCTGTGCAAAAGTACGAAGTTTGAAACCATCCCTGCTTATATCTTTACCTTTTGTTGGAATGTTGAATATCATGATTATTTCATCGTTTTTCATCTTATCCCTAACAACTTCTACATCATCAGGTATTTCAGTACTGTCAATCCCCATACTATTCAGATACTTATTAGTACCAGCAGTAGATTGAATGTTGAAACCAAAATCTACAAGCTTTTTAATATATATGAGCGCTTCTTCTTTGCTCTCATCATTGATGGATACTAATATGTTCCCTCCATCATAGAACTTATATCCAGCTCCTACAAAAGCTTTGTATAGGGCTTTCTCATAATTAGAATCTATACCCAATACTTCACCGGTGGATTTCATTTCAGGAGTTAGTGCTACATCAACATTATTTAATTTTACAAAGGAGAATACTGGTGCTTTTACTGCTACCAGATTAGTTGTCTTTGCTAGATTGATACCATAAGGCAGGTCTTTTAGTTTATCACCTAGTATAGTTTCCATAGCTATCTGAACCATAGGAATCTTGGTTACTTTACTGAGTATAGGCACAGTTCTTGATGCTCTTGGATTAACCTCAATGATATATACTTCTTCATTTCTGACAACAAATTGTATGTTCATAAGCCCAATAACTTCTAATGCCTTAGCGATTTTCTTAGTATAGCTGATAATAGTCTCAATCACGTTCTCTGACAATGTTTGAGGAGGATATACACATATACTATCTCCTGAATGAACTCCTGTTCTCTCGATATGTTCCATGATACCAGGGATAAGTATATCTTCTCCATCAGATATGGCATCAACTTCTACCTCTATACCTTCTATATACTCATCAATAAGTATTTGATAATCTGTTGATAAGGACGCAGCTTCATGTAAATACTGCTTCAAGTCATTATCATTCCTTACAACCATCATTGCTCTACCACCAATAACATATGAAGGTCTTATGAGTACTGGATAATTTATTTCATTAGCTACCTTCAAAGCTTCACTAACAGATGAAACAGAGCCACCTTTTGGTCTATTGATGTTCAATTGATTCAGTAACTTATCAAATCTTTCTCTATCTTCTGCAACATCAATAGAATCTACAGAAGTTCCAAGTATCTGCACACCATTTTTAACTAATTTTGGAGCAAGATTAATAGCTGTTTGTCCTCCGAATTGGACTATAACACCTTTTGGTTTTTCTTTTCTGATTACATTAAGAACATCTTCTATGAAAAGTGGTTCAAAATACAGTTTATCGGATATATCAAAATCTGTACTCACTGTTTCAGGGTTATTGTTTATGATGATTGATTCATACCCCAAGTTTCCAATAGACCATACTGCATGGACTGAACAGTAATCAAATTCGATGCCCTGTCCTATTCTTATTGGTCCTGAACCTATAACAATGATCTTTTCGTTTTTACTTATCTCATTCTCATTTTCCTTCTCATATGTTGAATAATAATAAGGTGTATGGGATTCAAATTCTGCTGCACAAGTATCCACCATTTTATATACTGGATAAATATTGTAGGCTCTTCTTAATGTATCCAACATTTCATAAGACTGATTGGATAAATCCATAATCTCAATATCTGTAAAACCTAGTGTCTCAGCTTTTTCTAATAATTCTCTAGTAAGTAATTCAGATTTCAACTCATTTTCTACTGAAATTATATTTTTTATTTTATATAAAAACCATTTATCTATTGCCGTAATTTCATTGATGGTATCTACTGATATGTTTTTTCTTAGTGCTTCTGCTAAAACAAAAATACGCATATCATCAACAACTTGCAACTTGTCATATATTTCTTCTTTTGTCAGTTTTTGAAGCTCTTCTTTTCTAAGTCCTGTTTCTTTTCCTTCTAAGGATATTACAGCTTTCAACAAAGAACTTTCAAAGGTTCTATCAATAGCCATTACTTCCCCAGTTGCTTTCATGGCTGTACCTAACTCTCTATTGGCGTAATCAAATTTGTCAAAAGGCCACTTAGGAATCTTAGTAACAACATAGTCAAGAGCTGGTTCAAATGAAGCTTTGGTCTTTTTAGTTACTGCATTATCTATTTCATGTAAATTAAGCCCTATAGCTATCTTAGCGGCAATCTTAGCAATTGGATAACCTGCTGCTTTTGATGCTAGAGCAGATGAACGGCTAACTCTTGGATTAACCTCTATTACTATATATTCCTTACTTATGGGGTTAAGGGCAAATTGTACATTACATCCACCCTCAATTTTTAGGGCTTTGATTATCTTGATAGAAGAACTTCTAAGCATGTGATATTCATTGTCAGTCAAAGTCTGAGAAGGTGCTACAACAATACTATCTCCTGTATGAATACCTACAGGATCAATATTTTCCATATTACAGATTATGATACATGTGTCATTACTATCTCTCATAACCTCGTATTCAATCTCTTTCCAGCCTGCCACAGACTGCTCCACTAGGACTTGATTTATTCTGCTGTGCATTAGACCAGTAAGTAAAATGTCTTTTAACTCTGATTCATTATGTGCAATTCCACCACCAAGACCACCTAATGTATAAGCTGGTCTTACAATAATAGGGAATCCTATCTCTTTTGAAAATTCTATCCCATCTTCTATATTACAGATAATTTTACTTTTTGGAATAGGTTCATCAATCTCAATCATCAAGTTTCTAAAGCTCTCTCTGTCTTCAGCTTTCTTTATGGTTTCAAGAGACGTACCAAGTAATGTTACATTATATTTATCTAAAATACCTGCTTCTTTTAATTCAACAGCCATATTAAGTCCTGTTTGACCACCTAATGTAGGCAGAATACCGTCAGGTCGTTCTTTATTTATAATATAGTCTAGTGACTCTACTGTAAGTGGTTGAATGTATACTTTGTCAGCAATATTGTCATCTGTCATTATCGTTGCTGGATTACTATTAACCAGTACTACTTCTATTCCTTCTTCTTTCAGAGCCTTACAAGCTTGAGTTCCTGCATAATCGAATTCTGCTGCTTGACCAATGACAATAGGTCCCGAACCAATAACCAGTACTTTTTTTACATCCATGTTCTTAGGCATTTTCTCACCCTTTCCATTATCTATTCTCTAAATGATTGCTTCAATCCATTCCTTAAAAATATAATGACAATCTTCTGGTCCTGGTCCTTCTTCTGGATGGAATTGTACTGTTTTTATATTGTAATCAGAAGAACTGAATCCCTCAATGGTATTGTCATTAACATTGATAAAAGTCTTTTCCATGTCTTTTGTAAAACTGCTTTCTTCTACTGCATATCCATGATTCTGGGATGATATAAATACCTTTCCTGTATTCATATTCATTACTGGATGATTGCTTCCTCTATGTCCGAATTTTAGTTTATATGTATCTGCTCCAAGTGCAAGTGCAATAACTTGATGACCAAGACATATTCCCCAAATAGGCAACTTACCTATTAACTCTTTTACAGTATTGACAGGTACAGAAGCTTCTTTTGGATCTCCAGGTCCATTTGAAAATATCACTCCATCTAAATCATATTCAATAATCTCTTGAGAACCAATATCTTGTGGAAAAATATATATATCACAATCAAGACTTACCAGCTGATTAATTATTCCTGACTTGATTCCAAGATCTACAACCCCTATTTTCTTGCCTGACCCTTCTATATGTTTAATGTCTTTTCTAGACACTTGTTCAACAATATTACTAGGGAACTCATAATCCTTTAATTTCTCTAATAACCTACCTTCATCCTCAGTGGTTATCATACATTTCATAGTCCCTTTTTCTCTAATTTTCTTAGTTAACATCCTTGTATCAATACCATATATACCAGGAATATTGTTTTCTTTTAAATATGTGTCTATATCTTTTTCACACTGCCAATGATTAGGATTAACTGAGTATTCCTTAACAACAAATCCCGAAACTCTGATACAGCTTGATTCCATATCTTCAGTATTTATACCGTAATTACCAATCAAAGGATATGTCATTGTAACAACCTGACCTGCATAAGATGGGTCTGTCAAAATCTCAGTATATCCTGTCATACCAGTATTGAAAACCAATTCACCGCATACTGTAGTCTTAGCTCCGAAACTTTTTCCTTTTAAGACTGTTCCATCTTCAAGAATTAATTTAGCATACATTAAATCTCTCCTTCCAGAACACTGCCAAGTACCGAAACAGTAGAATCTATATCTTCTTTTTTTACAATAAGTGGTGGAACGAACCTAATTATGCGTTCACCTGACCCAACTAGTAATAATCCTTTTTCCATACATTTTTTTATTATATCCTTTACAGGGATATTCATTTCCATTCCCAGCATTAATCCATGCCCTCTGACATCAGTTATGAAGTCATATTTATCTTTTAATTCATTTAACTTCTTAGTCAGGTAATTCCCTTGAACCTTAACATTATCAAGGATTCCTTCATTGGATATTTCCTCTAATACAACTTTTGCTGCTGTACATACTAGTGGATTACCACCGAATGTACTTGCATGATCTCCTGGGCAGAACCCCTCAGCAACTTTCTCATTAGCTATAACTGCTCCAATAGGCACTCCACCGCCAAGTCCTTTTGCTAGGGCTACTATATCAGGTTTTACATCATATAATCCATATGCGAATATTTCTCCTGTTCTTCCAATACCACATTGGACTTCGTCAAATATCAATACTAGGTTATTCTTATCGCATATCTCCCTAACTTTTTTCAGATATTCCTTGTTGGCAGGTCTTATACCACCTTCACCTTGAATTGGTTCCAATAATACTGCACATGTATTATCATCTATAGCTTCTTCTAGAGATTCTATATTATTGAATTCAACGTATTTCACACCTGGAAGTAGTGGGTCTAAGCCTTTTTGGTATTTTAGTTGACCTGTTGCAGTAACTGCTCCGTAGGTTCTACCATGAAATGAATTTTTCATAGTAATGATTCCATTTTTATCTGCGCCCAAATTTTTCTTAGCGTATTTTCTTGCTAATTTTAGAGAACCTTCTATTGCTTCTGCTCCACTATTACAGAAGAAAACTTTATCAAGTCCGCTATGTTCTACCAATAAGCCTGCTGCTTCTATAGCTGGTTCATTCCAATAGAGATTAGAACAGTGAGTTAATTTATCCAACTGTTCTTTTAGTTCTGTAACCAATCTTTCATTTTTGTATCCTAGTGAATTAACAGCTATCCCAGCAACAAAATCTATATATTCATTACCATCTTTATCATATACTTTTACTCCTTCTCCTTTTTCTATAACAATAGGAAACTGAGCGTATGTACTCATAAAAACTTCTTTACCTTTCTTTATTAATTGTTCCATTTGTTCTCACCACTTTCATTAAATAGTATTAAGCTTTTGTTTTATATGTTAGATCAAATAACTTTTCTAATTAGAGAAAAACATAGTTCCTACACCGCTCTTTGTAAAAATTTCTAACAATAAGCTATGTTCTACTCTTCCATCAAGTATATGTACACTTTTAACACCTTTATAAATTCCTGATGCACAACATTCAGCCTTTGGAATCATCCCACCGCTGATAACACCTTGTTCTATATATTCTGGAACTTCTTTGACATCTATTTGAGATATTAGTGAATTACTATCATTCACATCTCTAAGAATACCTTCCACATCTGTTAGAAATATCAGCTTTTCAGCTTTTAACGCTCCAGCTATTGAACTTGCTGCATAATCAGCATTTATATTATAGGTATCACCATTATCATCTGTCCCGATAGGTGCAATTACTGGTATGTATTCATTTTCAAGGAGAGTTTCAATAAGTCCTGTATTGACTTTTGTAATTTCCCCTACATACCCAACATCATAATCTTCAACTTCCTTTTTTGCTACTTTCAGTGTTTTACCATCTTTACCGCTTATTCCAACTGCACCAATATCATGATTCTCAATAAGCTGTACTATATCCTTATTAACTTTTCCTGATAATACCATCTCTGCAACTTGAACCGTCTCTTCATCTGTTACCCTGAGCCCATTGATGAACTTGCTTTCCTTACCTATTTTGCTTAACATGCCACTTATTTCCTTACCACCACCATGGACTATAACGGGTTTAAGTCCTACCAGTTTCATTAGCACGATATCTTGAATAACTGACATTTTAATGGATTCATCCACCATAGCACTGCCACCATATTTGATTACTACTATATCACCATTGAATTTTTTTATATAAGGTAAAGCTTCGACCAATACCTTAGCTCTTTGAATATATTTTTTCATCTTATTTTCCTCTCTTATCAAGTTCTATATTCTCCGTTGATTTTCACGTATTCATAACTAAGGTCGCATCCCCAAGCCTTAGCTTCACCATTACCTTCATCAAGCTCTATTTCCACGATAATATCTCTTTCACTGATAATTGATGATGCATAATCTTCATCAAAATCTATAGGTAATCCATTTTCTACAAGAGTTATTTTTCCTTTATCACTAACGTAATGCAAACTTACTTTGTTTGGGTCAAATTCTGCACTAGAGTATCCCATAGCACATAGTATTCTTCCCCAGTTGGCATCTTCGCCAAAGAATGCTGTTTTTACCAAATTGGAGGTTATAACTGATTTACTTAATAATCTTGCATCCTCTTTATTTTTAGCTCCTTTTACTGATACCTCAATGAATTTGGTTACACCCTCTCCATCTGCAACAATTAGTTTAGCTAGATAGATATTGATATAATCAAGAGCTTCTTTGAAGATTTTATAATCTTGATCAACTTCGATTATCTCTTCGTTGCCAGCTTCACCATTGGCTAATAGGATAACCATATCGTTAGTACTTGTATCACCATCAACTGATATCATGTTGTAAGAGTCTTTTATACTGTCTGATAATGCTTTTCTAAGCAATGTTTTTGATATGTTGATATCTGTTGTTATGAATGAAAGCATTGTAGCCATATTAGGGTGAATCATTCCTGAACCTTTTGCCATACCGCCAATAGTTACTTTTTTACCATCTATCATGACAGTTACTGCTATTTGTTTACTGTATGTATCAGTAGTCCTGATTGCGTTTGCGGCGTCATCTGCTGATTGTTCAGTATCTCCAAGTTTATCTGATAGATCAACTATACCATTACAGATTATATCTATTGGAAGTTTCACTCCTATGACACCTGTAGAAGCCACCAACACTTCCTCTTCATCTATCCCTAGGACTTCTCCTGTCTTTGCAGCCATTTCATTAGCATGAGTCATGCCTATTTTTCCTGTACAAGCATTAGCATTTCCACTATTAACAACAATTGCTTTAACTGTACTGCCATCATCAAATATCTTTTTATTCCAAAGCACTGGTGCTGCTTTTACTATATTCGTCGTAAATGTTGCCGCCATATTAGCTGGAGTTTTCGTATGAACAATAGCTAAATCCTTATTTTTTCTCTTGGCACCACAGTGTACTCCACCTGCCAAAAATCCTTTAGCCGCTGTTACACCGCCTTTTATTATATCCATGTCGTCATCACCTTTCGTAAATGTTGTCTATTTCTATTTTAAATGGGGAAAGCAGGAATCACTTCAAGTCCTGTACTTTCTTTTAGCCCAAAAATTATATTCATATTTTGAACAGCTTGACCTGCTGCACCTTTTATTAGATTATCGATTGCACCTAGTACGATTATTCTATTGGTTCTTTCATCTATCTGGAAATTTATATCGCAATAATTGGAACCTTTTACCCATTTAGTTTCTGGAAATACTCCTTCTGGTAAAAGTCGGATGAACTGTTCATCTTTGTAACACTCTTCATATACCTCTTTTATATCTTCATATGTATATTTCTTATTAAGACTAGCATATGCTGTTATAAGAATACCTCTATTCATAGGTATTAGATGTGGAGTAAAAGAAATCGAGATGCTGCTATCTGTTACACCACTAAGTTCCTGTTCAATTTCTGGTGTATGTCTGTGAGATGCAATTTTGTATGCTTTGATTGATTCATTGCATTCAGTGTAATGAGTACCTAGATTAAGTGCTCTTCCTGCTCCAGTAACACCAGATTTGGCATCAACTATAATTGAACCCTTATCTATGAGATTATTCTTAACCAACGGCATCAATGATAGTATACTGCAAGTTGTATAACACCCTGGATTAGCTATTAGATTAGATTTTTTCACGTCTTGTCTTTTTAATTCACATAATCCATAAACAGCTTCCTCTATTAGTTCTGGACTGCCATGAGATACTCCGTACCATTTTTCATATACTGATAGATCATTCAACCTGTAATCCGCACCCAAGTCAATTATTTTAGTGTTTTCTAGGATTTTTGATGATATTTTATTAGATGCTATCCCATGTGGTAATGCAATGAATAATACATCAACTTTTTTTGATATCTCATCAATCTCTTCATCAACTAATTTATCAGATGCTATACCCATGAAATTACCATAAACTTGGTCATAATTAGTGTTTTTATATGTTCTAGATGAAATTACCTCAACTTCACACTCTGGGTGTTGCATTAATAATCTCATTAATTCTTGCCCTGCATAACCTGTAGCTCCGATAATACCTGCCTTTATCATATAATCACCTCTCGAACTTTTTTAATAATTATACATTAATATTAATATTTATGCAATAGGTTTTAATAATATTTAGTTAATTATTGTATATTATAGAAAAAGCTTGATTCCAGCTATATTTAATTGTAAAATATGGTATAATATAAAGATGTAAGGGGGAATTCTAATGGAAAATTTTGTGATTACATTAAGTTATAATTATGTCCTTTTCTTCTTATTTAATTTAATATTTACAGCAATAATTATAACCTTAGAAAGAAAATCACCTACAACAACACTCGCCTGGCTGTTATTTATGATTATGCTTCCGGGTATTGGATTTATTTTTTACTTGATCTTCTCTCAAAATATATCCAAGAGAAAAATATTCAAATATACATCTGAAGAGAGTAAGTTATATAAGTCAATACTTAATAAGCAGAGAAAAGAATTTGAAAACCATTCTTTCAAGTTCAATGACAAGTCAATGGCCAATTATTCTGATATGATTCTTTTTCATAATAAATTAAGTGAATCCTTTTATTCCCAGAATAATGATGTGCAGATTGTCACTGATGGAAAACAGAAATTCCATATATTATTTAATGATATAAAAAATGCGAAAAACCATATTCACATAGCTTATTATATTATGAAAAATGATTCCATAAGCTATGAGTTATATGACCTTCTTAAGCAAAAAGCTCGTGAAGGTGTAAAAGTTAGATTATTAGGTGACCATATCGGTTGTAGACATATAAAAAAGCAGACCTATAAAGAATTAAAAGAAGCAGGAGTTGAAGTTGCACTATTCTTCCCCTCAAGATTCAAACTTATCAATTCAAAAGCCAACTATCGTAACCATCGTAAGATTGCTGTCATAGATGGTGAAGTAGGTTTTATCGGTGGGTTTAATGTTGGCGATGAATATCTAGGACGAAATAAGAGATTTGGTTATTGGCGTGATACCCATTTAAGGATTAAGGGTGATGCTGTTGTTGGTTTGCAGATGAGATTTTTATTAGATTGGAGAAATGCCTCCAAAAAATCTCTAGAATCATCATTAGAATATTTTAAGGAAACTCCTAGTCCATCATTCGGTAAGATAGGTATGCAGATAGTTACAAGCGGACCTGATTCCATTAATGAACAGATAAAACATGGTTATATCAAAATGATATCCTCAGCTAAAAAGACAATCATTATTCAAACACCTTATTTTATACCTGATGAAAGTATCATGGAAGCTCTAAAAATAGCTTCTGTATCTGGTGTGGATGTACGTATAATGATTCCTAACAAGCCAGACCATATGTTTGTCTACTGGGCAACCTATTCTTATATTGGTGATTTACTAAAATACGGTATACGTGCTTTCACCTATGAAAATGGTTTCTTACACTCTAAGATGATATCCGTAGACGGAAAATTATCTTCTGTGGGAACCTGTAACTTTGATATCAGAAGTTTCAAATTGAACTTTGAAGCTAATGCTTTTATATATGACAGACAAACTACCAGAACCCTTGAAAGAGAGTTCGAGAAAGATTTACACCTATGTAATGAAATAACAAAAGATGATTATATGAATAGATCTCAACGTATAAAAATGAAGGAAACTATATCTAGGCTCTTTTCACCAATACTATAGATGCTTATGAATTATTCATATTGTATTACCAAAAAGTGTACAACTGTACGCTTTTTTTATTTTCACAATATTTTTTCTTCCTTAATTATATCTCTATACATTTAATTGTATAAAATAGCTAAATTCTGTATCTAAATTATATATTTTTATACTTATATGTATAATATTCATTTTTGATGAATATTTTTACTCCAACCTATTGAATATTTATTAGTTTTAATGTATAATTATAAAAAGTTATTAATTACATAAGTATAGGAGGCAATATATATGAATAACAATAATAATGAAACTAAGAAAAAAGTCGTATTAGCATATTCTGGTGGACTAGATACTACGGTTATTATACATTGGTTAATACAAAATTATAATTATGAGGTAATAGCTGTTTGTGTTGACGTAGGGCAAGGAAAAGAATTAGATGGATTAGAAGAAAGAGCTTTATCCTCTGGAGCTAGTAAGTTATACATAGAAAACGTTGTTGAAGATTTTGTTGATGATTACGTAATACCAACTGTAAAATCTGGTGCTGTATATGAAGGCAAATACTTATTAGGTACATCTATGGCAAGACCAATCATTTCTCAGAAATTAGTTGAGATTGCATTAAAAGAAGGTGCTGAAGCAATATGCCACGGTGCTACTGGTAAAGGTAATGACCAAGTTCGTTTTGAGTTAACTATCAAAGCTCTTGCACCTCATCTTAAAATTATTGCACCTTGGAGAATATGGGATATCCAGTCTCGTGAAGATGCTCTTGACTATTGTGCTGAACATGGAATTGAAGCACCAATGAAAAAGGAAGATAGTTATAGTAGAGACCGTAACTTATGGCATCTTAGCCATGAAGGACTTGATCTTGAATTACCTGAGAATGAACCTGACTATGATAACCTTCTTCAGATGACAGTAACACCTGAAAAGGCTCCTGATGAACCTACATATATTGAAATAGAATTTGACAAAGGGACTCCTGTTAAGTTGAACGGAGAAGAAATGAACTGTACCAACATCCTTACTAAACTTAATGAAATCGGTGGAAAAAATGGTATAGGTTTAATTGATATAGTTGAAAACCGTATTGTTGGTATGAAATCAAGAGGAGTTTATGAGACTCCAGGTGGAGCTATCTTATACTATGCTCATAAAGAACTTGAATATCTATGCTTGGATAAACAAACTTTAGCTTACAAAGATACTCTATCAATCAAATTTGCAGAATTAGTATATAGCGGAGAATGGTTTACACCACTTCGTGAAGCATTATCAGCTTTTGTTGATTCTACTCAAGAAACTGTAACAGGTAAAGTCAAGTTAAAATTATACAAAGGAAATATTATTTCAGCTGGTTCTAGTTCTCCTTACTCATTATATAATGAGAGTATTGCTAGTTTTACAACTGGTGAATTATATAACCACAAAGATGCTGAAGGATTCATCAACCTATTCGGACTTCCACTAAAAGTTAGAGCTATGATGTTTAATAATATTAATTCCAATAAATAATATTTGTATAAATCCTAATAATTTTTAAGGAGGGATGTATAATGAAACTTTGGGGCGGACGTTTTGAAAAAGCTACTAATGTGATGGTTGATGATTTTAACTCATCTATCCGTTTTGATAAAAGATTATACAAACAAGATATAAATGGCAGTATTGCCCATGTAACAATGCTAGGCAAACAAGATATCATTCCACAAGAAGATGCTGATGTGATTAAAAAAGGACTTCAAGAACTTCTACTTGATATAGAAAACAACAAAGTCGCTTTTGACATAGAAGCAGAAGATATCCACATGAATATTGAAAAACTTCTGATAGAGAAAATTGGTATCGTTGGTAAAAAACTCCATACAGGAAGAAGCAGGAATGACCAAGTTACCCTTGATATGCGTATGTACCTGAAAGAAGAGATCATAGACATAAAAAAATTGGTTATTAACCTTTTACAAGTTTTATTGGATATAGCTAAAAATAATACTGAAACTATTATGCCAGGATATACTCATCTTCAAAAGGCCCAACCAATAACTTTTGCTCATCATGTAATGGCATATTTTGAGATGTTAAAACGTGATATAGGAAGACTTGATGATACTTACAAAAGAACCAACTCTCTTCCATTAGGAGCAGGAGCATTAGCTACCACTACATATCCACTTGATAGAGAATACGTAGCTGAGTTACTTGATTTTGATAATGTATGCCTTAATAGTATCGATGCTGTTTCAGATAGGGATTATTGTATAGAACTGATCAACTCCCTATCCATGTTGATGATGCATTTAAGCAGATTTTCTGAGGAAATTATTTTATGGTGTTCTAATGAATTTCAATTCATTGAATTAGATGATGCCTATAGTACTGGCAGCAGTATTATGCCTCAAAAGAAAAATCCTGATATCGCTGAACTAGTTAGAGGTAAAACAGGTAGAGTCTATGGTTCACTAATAGGTCTACTTACTACCATAAAATCCTTACCTCTTGCATATAATAAAGATATGCAGGAAGATAAAGAAGCAACTTTCGATGCTATTGATACTGTAAAGATGTGTCTTCCTATCTTTACCGATATGCTTAAAACAATGAAAATCAACAAAGAAAAGATGTACGACGGTGCTGGTGGAGGATTTACTAACGCTACAGATGCAGCGGATTATCTGGTTAAAAAGAATCTCCCATTCAGAGATGCCCATGCAGTAATCGGTAAATTAGTTCTATATTGTGTAAACAACAATAAAAACCTTGAAGATATGACTTTAGATGAATACAAAAGTGTTTCCCCTATCTTTGAAGATGACATATATGAAGCAATATCTTTAGAGACTTGTGTCAATAAAAGAAATGTAATCGGTGGTCCATCAAAAGAAATGATGTGTAAAGTTATTAATATGAACCAAGAATATTTAGCTGCTGTTTTGGAAACAATTGATTAGTACTATTATGAAAGTTTACTTTTAAGAGTTTCTTTCTGTATAGCTAATAATATATAATTTTTCTCCTTTTGAAAGGGGCTTTTCAAACCATAATATATTATGGATGAATAGCCCCTACCTTTTTCAAATCTTTCAAGAACAATAGATAACAACCTGCTGTAGTTCTTTGTGCTAATGGTAATGTATATAATGTCTTGTTATAATATCTTAATTTGGTACTAGGAATATCTTTTACCTTTTTCTCTATCCTAATAGCTCTCTTAGCATTATACCTAATATAATTTTCTGGTGAATCCAACATTATAGGTGGTTTAGTAGCAATATACTCTTTTACCAAGTCATGAGTATATTTTACATAGTTTTCATATTGTCTATGTTTATTAAGCAATCTAATTTGAACATGCTGACTTATAGTAAGGTCTTGAATTATATGAACACAAGCACCTAGATAAAACATGGACTTGCTCCTATTTCCTTCTTGCCATAGTTTTAGAGCCTTATCATAATAATCTTTTGTCACCGCCAGCGAATGACTATGTCCGAATAATCCTCTTTCTATGTTAGGGTTATAAAAGTGTGCAATACTTCTGAAATCTTGATCTGCCCAGACAGACCCTTCATTAATATCATCTAGATAATCATGAAACAGATCATATTCATCTTCGTAGTTATATCTTTTCAACAATTGTAATCCATGTAAATTATTGAATTTATGAACTTCACAATCTGTAGATATAAATAATTTTTTGATCGGATTAATTATTTTCAAAAATCTTCTAAAAGATTTCCCATAATATTTTTCAAATCTTTTTCCCATTGTCATTCCTTCTTTGTCATCACTTGTGTCTTCTAAAATTATTATACCCAATATCAAGATACCTATTTATTTAATTTAGTAAAATTAATTATGTGATAATAGAACTCCTAATAGCATTCCCAATATAATTGAAATAGTTATTGATCTGCCTTTCCATTGATTCATTGATTTTACTATTATTTCTCCTGTTGTTACATAGAGCATGATACCACCTGCAATACCTAAGGATATGGAAATACATTCAGGAGATACCTGACTAAGTGTTAATCCTATAATTGCTCCAATACCCATGGACAGGCTTATAAAGCTTACGATTAATAGTATATAAACCATTCTGACTTTACTTTTTATAAGTGGCATGGCTATAATCATACCTTCTGGTATATTATGTACTAATATCGCAAAAGCGAACCTTAATCCTTCACTATCAGAAATACCTATCATTGAACCAATAGCAATACCTTCTGGTATATTATGTATCATAAATGCAATAGATAGCAGGATGGCACTTTTGATATATCTATTATCTGTATCTTTTTGGATTTTTTTACTCTTATCAAGATAATCTTCCAGTACTATAACAAATATTATACCTATTCCAATACCTATCAGCCCAATTTTCAAGCCACCTATCTCAAATGCTTTTGGTAATAATTCAAATGAAACGATAGCCAACATTAGTCCTGCTGTAAAAGCAAGCATGACACCTTCAAACCTTTTACCTCTATCAGATATTCTATATGTCATGATTACCCCTAATGAAAGACCAATTAATCCAGTTAAAGAGCTAACCAAAAAAGACAAACTATTACCCATATATAATCACCTCTTTTAATGTATATATGATAGAAGTCATATAAGTATGAGTTAATTAATTAAGGTAAAAGTTTCTTTGTGAGTATTCTCTAATGTATATTTAATTAATCTTTAATTTTTCTTTTACTTGTAATTAATGTACATAGTATAAAATGTCATTATGATGTAAATAAGGAGGAAATATAGTGAAAAAAGGTTTACTGTTATTAGTTACGATGATTGGAGTATATGCAACAATACATCATAAGTTCATAAGCAAAAAAGGTTCATATTGCCAATCTAGGTAATATGAACTCTTTTTTTATTTATTCTTTTTGTAAACAAACCACTCTATTAGGCTTATTAACAAGTATAGTATTATCATACTAATACCAATAGTCAATAACCAGTTATTGTTACTAACTGGACAAACACCTTCTGGAAGTTTACTTCTTTCATAATAAGTTTTCCCTAATGCAAATATAGATGTTCCTACAGCAATATAAAATATAATGTTAGATAATATACGTAGCTTCTTGTTCATAGGATAACCACCTTACGCATAATATTTGATATCTTTATTATACACTAAAAAAGTATTGTTTAATATGCTTTTTGATATTTTTTATTATATCATCTATTATTTTAAAACATGCAAATATATACAGAATACCCTCTATGCCCTCATAGCATCCTGTATATATGTGCAATTATCTATGTATATTTCCTTAACCCACAAACTATACTTGAATTCACATACCGAACAAGATATAATAAACTTAGTTTTCCTACAAACTATTATTTTATTATATCTATTTTTTTTGAATGATTGACTAGCTTTGTGGTTATTCTAATTATAATACTTATTTCAGTATTTGTCAATACTGATACGAATATACTTAGGAGGTTTTTATGGATACCATTGGAATACGTTTAGAAACAGCAATAAAGAAATTGAAAATAACTAAAAAAGAATTTGCTAATTCCATAGATTATTCTCCTGGAAATGTTACTGACTGGATAAAAGGCAGATATAAGCCATCAGCTAAGGCTCTTATCAATATGGAAAATGTATATAATCTTTCTCAAAAATGGTTAATACATGGTCAAGGCGATATATTCGTAATTAAGAATACATCTCCACTAAATAATGATGAATTAACTACAGATGAGTTAGATCTATTAAACGATTATCGTGATTTAGACGATTATCAAAAAGGTAAAGTTAGAGGATATATAGATGGATTAGTGGATAAATCAGTATGTAAGTAGGTCGCCTAAGAGCATATTGAATAATAGGTATCTAGGTCAAGTAATAATATACTTCATATACGTAGTTTTATAATCTTGTAATGATTTACTTACATCTATCCAGTAAACATTAGTCAACGTATTATCACTTGGGTCTATTTCTGTTCTTTCCAACACGCCACCCAAAGATTTGATTGTACGATCTGATCCTAAATTAGTTACTGAACAATCAATCATAACTTTATCTAATCCTATTTTTTCTGCTTCAAGCAATCCTAAGTATAGATTTATTTTATTATATCCATTACGTCTCTCAGTTGGTCTGATACCATAGCCAATATGTCCACCAAACTTCAACATTACAGGGGTTAGATTATGCCTAATACTTATCATTCCAACTAATTTATTATCGTTTTTCCTTATTAGAAAGAATACTTCTCCTGGGACTTTATTTATACTGTACGCATATTCTTTATCTCTCTTTTTTTCTCTTTCAATTAACCATTCTTCGTAAGTGATTTCTTTCAAGCATTTATCCATTCCACCTGTACCGTTAATATTTGAATTAAATTTAATATGCTCATTTAAATAATCCAGTGCTTGTTCTTTTCTATTTATTGAGGGAATCTCTAAAAAAAATTTGTACATATGGTTTTCATTCCTTTCGCTCAATGTAATGAAAGTCCTGAGTTTTATTTTTATCTCTACAATAACTAAATTAGAAAATATATAGGTATACTACTGAACAGAAAGAAGGAAGCAGATTTGTTTCCTCCTCTTTTTAGAATTCAAGTTTGAATATAACATTAGATGTAGCTTTTTTCACAATATTCCTACCTGGAAAACTAGAGTGTCAAACTACTTTTCCAACCCATACAATTCTTCTACCTTATCCCCCATTACTTTCACACAATCATTTATTGCTTCATTATATATTTCAGGACCAATCTTTTCTATGATAAAGTCCATAAAAAGCATTGCTGCTAAATCTCCTAATTCTTCATCTCTTTCCTCGTAAAAATACTCTTTAATAAGTCCTTTTATTATTTCCTGCTTCTCTTTTGACAATTCAATCTTACTATTATTCATATGTCATCTCTCCCTTATCTTAAGTAATCTATTTTATTTATTATACCTTTAAGTAGTAACATTGTGAAGTAGAATTATGTATTATCACCAATACCTTAATTATATCTATTGAAAGATAAGTCCAAAAATTCAAAATATCATTTACTTACAAAACAACTTATGCTATATTAATCATAGTAATACAAATGAATTACTTATAAAATTTGTTGGAGATGAAACTATGGATTTTACAAAGCAATTATTAAAATATAGGATTACTTCAGCGGTATTAATCATGTCCAGCATTATAGTATTGGGTATTTCTATAGAAACAAATATCAATATCATAATAGCCTTAGGGGTAATAATTGTTATTATTATGTGGAGTATTGCTGCATATGCATGGTTAAAACACCGTTGTCCAGTATGTCAAGAATCTCTTGACATAAGAAGTTCTTATACATATTGTCCACATTGCGGATGCGATTTAACAAATGTGGATGAAGATATACTATAATCCTATAATATAATAAGGTATAGCCATAAGACTATACCCTTATATTTCAATCAACTATTTTTTAACACCCTCATACTTCAATATTGACATACCTAATGGAGGAACCTTTATATCAATTGCCTGATTTCTTCCATCCCACTCCAAATCCATTGATCTAATTACTTTTTTATTCATTATACCACTACCACCATACTTCTCAGCATCACTGCTTAAAATCTCTCTGTACTCTCCTTTATATGGTACACCAATCCTATGCATAGTTCGTGGTATAGGAGTAAAATTACAAGTAAAAACCAGTGTATCTTTCAGCTCTATTCCTTTTCTTATGAAAGTGATAATACTTTCCTCGTAATCCCCGCAATTAATCCATTCAAATCCATTTTGTGAAAAATCATCATACCAAAAAGCTATTTCTTTATGATACAATTTATTCATATCTCTAACATAATCCTGTATCTGTCTATGGCTGTCATATAATAGTAGGTGCCAATCAAGACTTTTGCTTTCTGTCCACTCTTCGAATTGAGCGAATTCATTACCCATGAATTGCAGTTTTTTCCCTGGATGCCCATACATGAATCCATAAGCAACTCTAAGATTAGCAAATTTCTGCCAGTAATCACCAGGCATCTTACCTATCATTGAACCTTTTCCATGTACTACTTCATCATGTGATAGAACTAGAATAAAATTCTCAGTGTATGCGTATACCATACTGAATGTCAAATCATTATGATGATATTTTCTGTGAACAGGTTCTTTCTGCATATATCTAAGAAAATCATTCATCCAACCCATATTCCATTTCATGCCAAAACCTAATCCACCTAGATTAGTAGGTCTGGAAACACCAGTCCATGATGTTGACTCTTCAGCAATCATCATGATACCTGGATATTTTTCATATACTATTGAATTAAGATGTTTGAAGAATTCTACAGCTTCATGATTCTCTCTTCCACCATCTCTATTAGGAATCCATTCTCCATAATCTTTCCCATAATCAAGATATAACATTGAGGCTACTGCATCTACTCTAAGTCCATCAATATGGAATTTATCAAACCAATAAACTGCATTAGCAATCAAGAAGTTACTTACTTCACTTCTTCCATAATTAAATATCATTGTACCCCAATGTGGATGTTCTCCTCTTTTTGGGTCATCATGTTCATATAATGCTGTACCGTCAAATCTAATAAGGCCATGCTCATCTTTTGGAAAATGAGCAGGTACCCAGTCAAGTATTACACCGATATTGTTATTATGACAGCAATCAACTAGATACATAAACTCTTCAGGTGTTCCAAACCTACTGGTAACTGCATAATATCCTATGACTTGATATCCCCAAGAAGCATCATACGGATGTTCAGCTATAGGTAACAATTCTATATGTGTATATCCCATATCTTTCACATATTTAATTAATTGATCAGCTAACTCTCTATAACTTAAAAATTCGTTATCGTCTCCTCGTCTCCATGAACCTAGATGTACTTCATATATGGATACCGGTTCATCAATAGGATTCTTGTTCATTCTACTTTCCAACCATTTGGAATCCTTCCATTCATAGGAATTTACATTAGCCACTATAGAGGCTGTGCTTGGACGCAATTCTGAGTAATTACCATATGGATCACTTTTTTCTAATAGACTCCCTTGCTTAGTTTTTATCTCATACTTATATTTTTCACCAGATACTAATGAGGGGATAAATAATTCATATATCCCTGAATTACCCAGCTCCCTCATTTGATGTATTCTTCCATCCCAATGATTGAAGTCACCTATAACACTGACTCTCATAGCATTAGGCGCCCATACAGCAAACATAACACCTAATACTCCATCTATTTCTAGAACATGAGCTCCCAACTTATTGTATATTTCGTAATGAGTTCCCTTACCAAAAAGATAAAGGTCTACATCACTAATTTGACTCTGAAATCTATAGGGGTCTTCTATCTCCCACTTATAGCCTTCTTCATTTATTACATAGAATTTGTAGTCAATTATCTTATTGATGAGTATAGTATAAAACCCTGCTTCATGTACTTTTTCCATTTTTACTTTCTTAGAACTATTCTTGTCTTTTAAATACACTTCTTTTGTATATGGTAAAAATGCATTGACATAATATTTGTTTTTATATTCATGAATTCCTAGAATATGATGTGGATCTCTGTGATTAGAATTTATTAATACGTTTAATTCATCTTGATTAATATAGTCTTTCATATATACCACCCTATCGCTTTCTACAATTTATCATTTATCTATTAGTACAACCCCATTAATAATTATACTAATCAAAATCCATTATATGCTTGTAATTAAGATTTCATTCTATATAAATTGAATTAGGCAATTGCTATAGTGCTAGAAATTAATTAGTTCTATTCAATTTATAATATCAAGGAAAATATATTGAACTTATTGGAATATAGTATAAATATTTAAGTTTAATATATATAACGAACTACTTTTTATAGTATTGACAAAGAATGTGATAATGATTCTATATTATCTTAGATGACAGCTACAAAAGGCGATAAAAAAAACCAACAGTAAAATTCTACTGTCAGCTTTTCATATCAAATCTTATTGATAACCATTTACATACTCTAAAAGGTCATTGTTCTTGTCTAAGAATATGGTTGTATCTTTCAAGTTCTTGTAGATATCCATTCTCTGAATGAATTTATAGAACTCTAAGTCTTTATTTAGAGATTCTTGATAAATCTTAATTGCTTCTGCATCAGCCTCTGCTTTAGTTACTGCTGCTTTTTCAATTGCTGAAGCTATTAATTCTTTTCTTTGACGGTCTGTAGTAGCTTTGGCTTTTTGGTAAGCAGAATCACCTTCAGCTATTAATTTTTCACTTTCCTTTTCAATTTGCTTGGACATCTTACTTTCGATACTGGCAATATTATCTGTTGGGAAAGTTCTTCTATTAACACCTACATCTGTTACATATAGTCCAAAATCTTCCATTAATTTTTTATTCAACTCATCTAATTTTTCTGTTATGTGAGATTCTAAGATTTCACTCTGGAAAAATTCGTTGAATACTAATCTGTTACCAGATTGAATTACAACAGGGTAAAGTCTCTGGTCCATAACGTAATTAGCGCCACTTTCACTAATAACAGATTCATTGAATTTTACAGGGTCAATGATTCTATATTGTGCATACATCTGAATGTCTAAGAATCTACTATCCTTGGTATTGATTTTTTCTGTACGTGATTTATAAGTTAAATATTTAGAGTCATATTTTTCAACATTCTGTATGAAAGGAATCTTAAAATGCAACCCTTTCTCTCTTATGATTTTAACATCTTCTTTATTATTATCTATGAGATTCTGTTTTACTAGATCATAATCTTTTGTATTGATGATTGTAGTTTTAATTAGTCCAAACTGCTTAATTACTGCAACTTGATCTTCATTAATAATGTAAGTACTTGATGATAATAAGATTACACCTACAACTAACAATATTATAATGGCAATGTGTCTTTTCTTCATATCATGGCACCCCCTAATTATCCTTAGAACTTACTTGTTGTTTAATAAAGTTGTCGTCTTCCATATTGTAGAATTTATATATATCCGAGTCATTAGTGTTATCTAAAATTATATTATTATTAGTTATGAATTCTCTCATAGACTCGATATAATATTTTTCTTTTACAATTAGTGGATTGACTTTATATTCTTCATATAGAGCTTCGTATTGTGCCACTCCTGCCTTAGCATTAGCAGTAACTTCAGCCTTGTAACCAAAAGCTTCCTCTTCTAATTGCTGTGCTTCTGCTTGAGCTTGCGGAATAATTGTATTGTTATATTTTTCAGCCTCTTCTAATTTACCTTTCATATACTGATTGGCATTTTCCTTTTGTCTATAAGCTTCTTCAACAGCTGGTAATAACTCAACGTTTTGAGTTTCTACTGTCATTATCTCAATTCCAGCTTCGTAATTTCTTACTTTTTGCTGTAATTCTGGTAAAATTACATCGTCAATAATCTCTTTATTTGTTCTAGCATCATCTAATGAAAATGTTTGATAACTATTCCTGACTACATCTTCAAGAGCTAAACGAAGTGTACCTTCTACATCATCTACCTTGAAAAGGTAATTTCTTGGGTCATCAATCTTATATTGGATAATAAGATTAAGCATAATCAATGATGCGTTATTATTGGATCCATCAACGATTACCCTAGCTTCATCATTGGCTGTAATATATTCAGGGTTAGTATTTTTAGTTCCTGATTGAGCTGTTTTGAAACCATATTCCATCTTGAATACCTTACCTGTTGGAACTTTTCTTACTGTATCAGCAATAGGAACTTTCACATGTAGACCTGCTTTACTGACTACCTGTTGCACTTGTCCAAACCTAAGAACTACTGCTGATTCTCTATTATCTAACATATAAACACTGTTAAAGCCAACAAAAACCAATATTAAAACGATTACAACTAATGTAACTGATCTTTTTGCATTCTTTTTTAATTTGTTAAACTTTACATCGATAACATCTTCTTTATTACTATTAAAGTTATCACTCATATGTTACTCCCTCCTTCATAGAAATTGTATATTATTATAACATACTATTCCCTATATATTTATGAACAAATTGTTAAATTTATAAATAAACCATAAATAATTATTAAAATACGGCATCTTAAAGGTATAGAAAATTCTGGATTAATGAAAAATACTATGGAATAGTAAAAATAAACCAGCATACATTTTGTATACTGGCTATTATAATAATAAAAAACTTTAAATCAACTTAATTTATGAATAAATAAACCACTACGCAGTTTAGGTTCAAACCATGTTGATTTTGGTGGCATCAATTTACTGGCATCCGCTATGTTCATTAGTTCTTCAATCTTTGTTGGATACATTGAAAATGCAATCTTCATATCAGACTGTGCTCTGCGTTCCAGCTCTTTTAATCCTCTGATACCTCCAACAAAGTCTATTCTCTTATCAATTCTAGGATCACCTATATCAAGAATAGGCTGTAACAGATAATCATATAGTATTGAAACATCAAGGCTACTAACAGGATCATCAATTGATTTTAATTGGTCTTTTGCCGTAAGTTTGTACCACTTACCTTCTACAAACATACCAAATTCCAACTTATCAGTAGGTTTGTAAGGCTCACTGCCAATCTCCTCTACAACAAAATTCTTCTCTATTTCATTTATCAGTTCACTTACCTTATAATTATTCAGGTCTTTGACTACTCTATTATAATCCATGATATGTAACTGGTTATCAGGAAAAACAACTGATAAAAAGAAATTGAATTCTTCTGTTCCATTATAATCCGGATTAGCTTTTCGTCTCTTCATAGCTACTTTAACAGCTGATGCAGCTCTATGGTGACCATCAGCTATATAGAGACTATCAATGTTCTTAAAATGCAAGACTAACTGCTCTATAAGCTTATCATCTTCTACTACCCATACTCTATGACTAATTTCATCATCAGCTGTAAAATCATATATAGGTGTATTATCATTGACATACTTATCCATCAAAGTATTAATCTCTTGTTCAGCTCTATAAGTTAAGAAAATAGGTCCTGTATTAGCATCTAGATAATCAACATGATTAATTCTGTCTTGTTCCTTAGCTTCTCTAGTCAATTCATGTTTTTTGATATTATTATTCAAATAATCGTCTACTGAAGTACAAGTAACGATTCCTAGTTGTTTTCTTCCGTTCATTTCAAGTTCATATAGATATAAACAAGGTTTATCGTCTTGAATAAAATAACCTTTTTCAACAAATTCATCAAATTTGTCTCTTGCATGTTGATAAACCTTCTTATCGTATGTATCAATACCCATATCCATCTCAACTTCAGCTCTATCAATCCTCAAAAAGGAATAGGGTTTTCCCTTAACCTCTTCTACTGCTTCTTCTCTATTATAAACATCATAAGGCAAAGCAGCTATATTTTCAGCATACTCAGCAGAAGGTCTTACACCACAAAAGGGTCTAATTATCGCCATTGATTTCACTCCTAATTAGGAACGATTAAGACTAGTTCCTACTCATCTTAATTATTTTAATACTCTAACTTTAACTATACCTTCAATTTCCTTCAATCCATCAACTATTTCATCAGTAATCTTGCTTTCTACATCAATCAAAGTATAAGCCCAATCTTTTTTGCTCTTATTGATCATATCAATAATATTGATATTCTTAGAAGCAAGAGCAGTTGTTATATTACTAACCATATATGGGATGTTTTTATGATTAACTGCTATTCTGCCAGCAGCATTACATGCACCCATATTACATTCTGGATAGTTTACTGAATTAGTTATATTACCATTTTCAATATAATCTTTTACTTCACTTACTGCCATAACAGCACAATTTACTTCTGATTCTGGTGTTGATGCTCCTAGATGAGGAATACATACTACATTCTTCATATTAAGAACCTTATCATATGGGAAATCAGTTATATATCTTGCAACCTTACCAGATTCCAGAGCTTTTTCCAGATCAGTATCATTACATAAACCAGCTCTGGAGAAATTCAATAATCTAACTCCATCTTTCATAAGATTTATCTTTTCTTCATTAATCATGCCTTTTGTAGCATCCATTAATGGAACATGTATAGTTATGTAATCTGATTTCATGAACAATTCATCAAGGCTATCAGATTTTTGGATATTATGATTTAATTCCCATGCAGATTCAACTGATATGAATGGGTCATATCCTAATACTTCCATTCCAAGTCTTTTAGCGGCATTAGCAACTAAAACTCCTATAGCACCTAATCCTATAACTCCTAAAGTTTTTCCTCTAACTTCAGGTCCTACGAAATTGGATTTACCGGCTTCTACAAGTTTAGGTACTTCTTCACCTTTACCTTTTAGAGTCTTAGCCCAGTCTATTGCTCCTACAATATCTCTTGAAGCTAATAAAAGACCAGCCATAACTAATTCTTTAACTGCATTGGCATTGGCACCAGGTGTGTTAAAGACCACAATCCCTTTTTCTGAACATCTATCAATAGGAATATTGTTAACCCCTGCACCTGCACGACCTATAGCTTCTAGACTATTAGGCAATTCCATATCATGCATCTTATAACTTCTTAGTAATATACCATTTGCGTCAGCATCATCAACTATTTTAAACTTATCATTAAATAAGTTAAGACCTTCCTCAGCAATATTATTAAGTGTCTTAATCTTATACATTATTATCCGTCCTTCCTATGTATTATTTCTATAAAAACATGTCTACTTATTGTTTTCTTCAAACTCTTTCATGAAATCAACTAATTTCTTAACACCTTCTAAAGGCATTGCATTGTAGATACTAGCTCTCATACCACCAACAGTTCTATGTCCCTTAAGGTTAACCATACCTCTGTCTGCAGCTTCTTTGATAAATTCAGCATTAAGTTCATCAGTAGGCAATACAAAAGGAATATTCATTAACGAACGGTCTTTTTGGGCTACTGTTCCTTTGAACAATTTGCTAGAATCAAGATAATCATAGATCAATTTTGCTTTTTCTTCGTTTCTTTTTTGAATAGCACCAATTCCACCTAATTCTTTTATCCATTCAAAAACCATACCAGCTACATAAATACTATAAGTAGGAGGTGTATTGAACATTGAACCCTTATCAGAATGTGTTTTATACTTAAGCATTGTAGGTGTTATATCCTGAGGGTCACCTATTAAATCTTCTCTAATGATAACAACTGTTACACCAGCTGGTCCCATGTTTTTTTGTGCACCAGCATAGATTACGCCATATTTGTTAACATCCACTTCTTCAGATAATATATTGGATGACATATCAGCTACGATAGGCACGTCCCCTACATCTGGTAATTCATTGAACTTAGTTCCGTAGATAGTATTATTTGATGTTATGTGGAAATAATCTGCATCTTTTGTAAAAGTTTCTTTATCTAATTCTGGGATATATGTAAAAGTTTTGTCTTCTGATGAAGCAACTACGTTAACTTCACCATATTTCTTAGCTTCTGCTATAGCTTTTTTTGACCATGCTCCTGTATTAACATAATCTGCTTTTTTGGAACCAGTTAATAAGTTAAGAGGAATCATAGCAAATTGAGTGGAAGCTCCACCTTGTAAGAATAATACCTTATAATTATCAGGAATATTCATTATTTCTCTAAGTGTCTTTTCTGCTGTATCAATAATATCTTGGTAAGCTGCTGATCTATGGCTCATCTCCATAACAGACATACCAGTATTATTGTAGTTAGTCATTTCTTTAGAAGCTTTTTCTAGTACTTCTATAGGTAACATAGATGGTCCTGCTGAAAAATTATAAACTCTGTTCATTCTTTATCACTCCAAATCGAAATTTTATATGTAACATATTTAACTATTTACACTTTGTCTTTGCAAGACAAACACCATTGTCTGTCTTCAAACAAAATATTCAAACTATTTAATGTATAATTAAGTAATTATGATTAATAATTATATTATTGTTTGTTAAAAAAATGATAAACTTGCTTGAGCCTAACATCTTATATAGTTTAATATGTTAATGCACTAAATATAATATATTATAAAAACCCTAACTAGTCAAGAACAAAAGTTAGTTCCTTATGTGATACAAAAATGTATATTTACTTTTTACACCTTATAAATATACCACATTTTTCTCTATTTGTTAAATATTTATCAGCTTATAACAAAAACGAAAAACTTTTCTAAGCCAAACAGCAACATACTGTCCATATTAGAAAAGTTTAATCATTTTTGTCCTTCAAAATACTATTCTATAAATAAAATCATATAGTATTCATCGGCATAAGTTCCATCATTATATTTCAATGCATTTTTCTTAGTTCCGTATTTCTCAAAACCTAGATTTTCGTACATTGAAATAGCTCTGGTATTTTGTGTAACAACTTCTAGTTCCAATTGTTCAACACCTTTTTCTTTACACCACTTAATACATTCATTCATTAGTATTTTCCCAATACCCTTGTTCCAATATTTCTTTCTAACAGATATACCCATAGCTGCTCTATGAAGATATCTTTTATTATTTGAAACTATTCCAACTGAGCAATTGGCTACGATTATATCGTCTATTTCACCAACTAACAATTGGTTATTATCAGCATTCATAGTACTTTTAATAAATTCTCTTTCTTGTTCTAATGTAAAATTAAATTCACCAGGCTCACGTGCCAAGAATCTTGTTTCACTATCAACTGTCTGTAATAAATCAATTAAACCTTGTCCGTCATTTTCTTGTGCATTACGTATAACAAGTTTTTGACCATCTTTTAAAATATTCTCATCATATACTTTCATAAAAAATGCTCCCTATTTGAATTATTATTCAACAATTACATCTTCAATTGGTTTTCCTGGAGCTACCATTGGGAATACTTTATCATCTTTGTCAATAACACAATTTATGATTACTGGCTTAGTTTCTTCGATAGCTTTTTTGAAAACATCTTCCACTTGGTCTTTACTAGTTATATTAAAACCGACAGCTCCCATTGACTCAGCTAATTTTACATAGTCAAGATCTTGATTAAGAGTTGTGAAGGAATATCTTTCGTCATAGAATAGCGTTTGCCATTGTCTAACCATACCTAGAACTCCATTATTAATAACTAGTACTATGATCTTGATGTTATGTCTTACAGCTGTTAATAATTCATTAAAGTTCATTCTAAAACTTCCATCACCAGCTATATTGACAACTATTTTATCTGGATTACCTACCTTAGCACCAAGACATGCCCCAAATCCATAACCCATAGTTCCAAGACCACCTGATGTCAAGAATTTTCTAGGCTCTTTGAATTTGTAATACTGTCCAGCCCACATTTGATGTTGACCTACTTCAGTAGTAATTATGGCTTCACCTTCTGTAATCTCATCTAATTTTTCAATAGCGTATTGAGCACTAACGCAATCTGTAGGATATTTTAGAGGATATTTTTCTTTTAAGTATTTTATTTCGCTTAACCACTCTGTATGATTTTGTTCCTCTAACCTATCATTCAACTGTTGTAGTACTTTTTTGATGTCGCCTATCACAGAATGATAAGTCAATATATTCTTATTAACCTCTGCAGGGTCAACATCTATTTGAAGTACTCTTGCTTTATTAGCGAATTTATCTGGTTTTCCAATAACCCTATCACTGAATCTGGCTCCAACTACAATAAGCAAATCACATGCAGTTACACCCAAGTTACTAGCTTTTGAACCATGCATTCCTATCATACCTGTATATAGGTCATCATTTGTTGGGAATCCACCAATACCCATCAAACTACATGTAACTGGTGCTTGAACTTTCTCAGCAAAATCCTTTAATTCTTTAGCAGCTTCTGAGATTATTACTCCTCCGCCTGCATAGATATAAGGCTTTTTAGAATTCTTAATTAATTCTATAGCTTCTTCAATAGATTCTGTTGTAATATTCTTAGAGCATCTGCTGACTTTTTTTGGTACCACAGGCTCATATTCTGCTTGGTTAGCTGTTACATCCTTTGGTATGTCAATAAGAACTGGACCAGGTCGTCCCTCTTTAGCTGTATAGAAAGCTTCTCTAATAATGTCAGCCAGATCATTGACATCCTTTACAATATAATTGTGTTTAGTAATAGGCATAGTCACACCAGTTATATCAACTTCCTGAAAACTATCTCTACCAAGTAGTGATACAGGTACATTACCTGTAATAGCTACCATTGGTACAGAGTCCATATAAGCAGTAGCTATACCTGTAACCAAGTTAGTTGCACCTGGACCAGAAGTGGCTATAACAACGCCGACTTTTCCAGTTGACCTAGCATAACCATCAGCTGCGTGAGATGCTCCTTGTTCATGAGATGTAAGAATATGCTTAATACTATCCATGTTTTTATATATTTCATCATATATGTTCAGAACAGCACCACCTGGATATCCAAATACTGTATCAACACTTTGCTCTTTCAAACATTCAATTACAATCTGTGCTCCTGTTAATTTCACTCTATCATCTCCTTCTTACATCTTCATGTAAATCTATTTTTTATTTCTATTCTAAAATCGCTCCTGTACTTGCAGATTTTACTAATTTAGCATATCTTGCTAAGTAACCTTTTTTAATCTTAGGTTCCTTAGGAACAAAAACTTTTCTTCTTGCTTCTAATTCTTCCTCAGTCACCTTAAGATTTATCGAACCTTTTTCTATATCAATCTCAATAGTATCATTCTCTTTTACAAGTCCTATATTTCCACCGTCAGCCGCCTCAGGAGATACATGTCCAATTGCCGCTCCTCTTGTAGCTCCACTGAATCTACCATCTGTAATAAGGGCTACTTCTTTATCAAGTCCCATACCAGCAAGAGCTGAGGTTGGTGAAAGCATTTCTCTCATACCTGGACCACCTTTTGGTCCTTCATAACGTATTACTACTACATCACCTTTTTTGATCATTCCATCATAGATAGCTTTTATAGCTTCATCTTCTGAATCATATACTCTAGCAGGTCCAGTATGTTGTAACATCTGTTTAGCTACAGCTGATTTCTTGACTACACAACCATCTGGAGCAATATTACCTTTTAACACTGCGATTCCTCCAGTTTTACTGTGCGGATCATCTATTGGTCTGATTACATTTTCGTCTCTATTAACTGCTTTTTCTATGTTTTCACCTACTGTTTTACCAGTAACTGTCATTAGATCTGTATTCAATAAATCCTTTTTGGATAACTCTTTCATAACAGCCTGAACACCACCAGCTTTATATAAATCTTGTATATGATAAGGTCCTGCTGGACTTAATTTACATAGGTTAGGTGTTTTACTGCTTATTTCATTAGCTATATCAAGATTAAGTTCTACTTCAGCTTCATTAGCTATGGCAGGTAGATGCAACATACTATTAGTACTACATCCTAGAGCCATATCAACTGTCAAAGCATTTTGGAATGTTTTTTCATTCATTATATCTCTTGGTCTAATGTCTTTTTCAAGTACCTTCATTACTGCCATACCTGCCATTTTTGCAAGTCTTATTCTCTCAGAATATATAGCAGGGATTGTACCATTGCCAGGAAGTCCTAACCCTAATACTTCTGTTAAGCAATTCATACTGTTTGCTGTGAACATTCCTGAACATGAACCACAACTTGGACAAGCGTTATTCTCACATTCATATACTTCATCTTCACTCATTGAACCAGCCTTAAACGCACCTACAGCTTCAAAAACACTATTAAGGTCAAGGTCTTTACCTTTTTTATTTATTGATATCATAGGACCACCACTTACTACAACTGTTGGTAAGTTAAGTCTTGCAGCAGCCATCAACATACCTGGAACGATTTTATCACAGTTAGGAACCATAACAAGAGCATCAAAACCATGCGCCATAGCCATTGCTTCTATAGAGTCAGCAATCAATTCTCTAGTTACCAATGAATAATGCATTCCTACATGTCCCATTGCAATACCATCACATACTCCTATAGCTGGGAATACTATTGGTGTACCACCTGACATTAGTACTCCTGTTTTAACTGCATCAACTATAGTATCAAGGTGCACATGACCTGGAACTATATCATTTTGTGAATTAACTATACCTATTAAGGGTCTCCTTATCTCTTCATCCGTGTATCCCATTGCTTTAAATAAAGATCGATGAGGGGCTCTTTCTATACCAGTTTTTACACTATCACTTCTCATAAAATATCACCCTATCTTCTTATAATTTACTTGCTATCAAACTACCCATTTCTTTTGTTCCAATTGATTTCATACCTTTACTCATAATATCACCAGTACGATATCCATCTTCCAACACTTCTTCTACAGCTTTTTCTATAGCCTTAGCTTCATCTTCCAAATCAAATGAATATCTTAACATCATAGCTACAGATAATATAGTAGCTATTGGATTAGCTTTGTCCATTCCTGCTATATCTGGTGCTGAACCATGAATAGGCTCATACATACCAAGCTTAGAACTACCTAAACTAGCTGAAGGAAGCATACCGATTGATCCAGTTATCATACTAGCTTCATCTGATAATATATCTCCGAACATATTACCTGTAAGGATAACATCAAATTGTTTTGGATTGATTACCAACTGCATAGCACCATTATCTACATATAGATGATTAACTTCAACCTCTGGATAATCTTTAGCCATCTCTTCTACTACTGATCTCCACAATCTTGAATTCTCCAATATGTTAGCTTTGTCTATACTAGTAACTTTCTTGTTACGCTTCATAGCAATGTCAAATCCAACCTTTGCTATTCTCTTTATCTCATCAACACCATACTCCATAGTGTCAAAAGCTTTCTCACCTTGTCTACCTCTTTCACCAAAGTAGATACCACCAGTCAATTCTCTTACAACTACAAGATCAAGTCCACCATCTCCGATTATCTCATCTTTTAATGGACACGCATCTCTCAATTGATCAAACATTGTTGCTGGTCTAATATTAGCAAATAACTCTAACTCACTTCTAAGTCCTAATAAAGCTTTCTCTGGTCTATCAGCTAGATTATCCCACTTAGGACCTCCAACTGCACCAAGAAGAACTGAATCACTCTTCTTACAAACATCTATAGTTTCCTGCGGAAGAGGCTCCCCCACTTTATCTATCGCAATCCCACCAGCTAAAACCTCTTTATACTCAAAACTATGTCCAAACTTTTCTCCTACCTTATCAAGAACCAACTTACCTTGCTCCACGATATCTGGTCCAATCCCGTCACCAGGAATAACTGCTATATTATAATTCATCCTAAGTCCATCCCTTTCATTTCACATTTATCACACTAAATATATATACCATAATCATGACGGCAGAAGGGTAAAGTGACATAAATCACGCAGACCGACCGCTTCTCAGGGTAAGGCAAGTGATTTATGTCACTTTACCCTGACCCCCTCTACCATAATTCTATATCTCTCTACCTATTATTCTTAATATGATTAATCAACCCATCAGCCTTAATAATCTGCTGCATAAATTCCGGAAAAGCTTCCCCCTGATATGATTTATTCTTAGTCACATTAGTTATCATACCACTATCAAAATCTACTTCAACTTCATCTCCAGCCTCAATACCTTTTACAGCCTCATCACATTCAAGAATTGGAAGCCCGATATTAATGGCATTTCTATAGAATATCCTTGCAAAAGTACTAGCTATAACACAAGATATTCCAGCCGCTTTTATTGATATTGGAGCATGCTCTCTTGAAGAACCACATCCAAAATTCTTATTGGCAACCATGATGTCGCCTTCTTTAACATTTTTTACAAAATCTCCATCTATATCTTCCATACAATGAGCCGCTAACTCTTTTGGCTCAGTTGTGTTTAGATATCTTGCTGGAATTATTACATCTGTATCTACATTATCGCCGTATTTAAAAACTTTACCTCTAGCCTTCATCTAATCACCTCTACGCATATTATTATTTTTTTATTCTTAATATTCTAATTAAATCAATTTCTTCTTATCTGCTTATATTGATCTATATTATTTATTTTATAATTCTTCTGGTCCAGCAATTCTTCCAAGTATAGCAGATGCTGCCGCTACAACTGGACTTGCAAGATATACTTCTGACTCTACATGACCCATTCTACCAACAAAGTTTCTATTAGTAGTAGCTACTGCTCTTTCACCTTTTGCAAGGATACCCATGTGTCCACCAAGACATGGTCCACAAGTAGGAGTACTTACAACAGCTCCAGCTTCTATAAATGTTCTGATTAAACCTTCATCCATAGCTTGAAGATATATTTTTTGAGTAGCAGGGAAAACGATAGTTCTTATACCTTTTGCTACTTTTTTACCTTTTAATAGTTCAGCAGCTGCTCGTAGGTCTTCTATTCTACCATTAGTACATGAACCAATGACAACCTGATCAATCTTAACCTCTCCTACTTCATCAATAGTACGAGTGTTATCAGGAAGATGTGGGAAAGCTACTGTAGGTCTAAGTTCATCTAGTTTTATTTCATATACAGCATCATACTCAGCATCTTCATCAGCTTCATATACTTTATATTCTTTGCTAGAGTGATCTTTGACATATTCTAATGTCTTTTCATCAACAGGGAAGATTCCATTCTTTCCACCAGCTTCTATAGCCATGTTAGCCATACTGAATCTGTCATCCATTGATAGATGTTCAAGTCCATCACCAACGAATTCCATTGATTTATATAGAGCACCGTCTACACCGATAAGACCGATAATGTGTAAAATAACATCTTTACCACTTACCCATTTAGCTGGTTTACCAGTCAATACGAATTTTAATGCTGAAGGAACTTTGAACCAACATTTTCCTGTAGCCATTCCAGCAGCCATATCAGTACTTCCGATACCTGTAGAGAATGCACCAAGAGCACCATAAGTACAAGTATGTGAATCAGCACCTATTACGACATGACCTGGTACAACCAATCCTTTTTCTGGAATCAATGCATGTTCAATTCCCATTTCTCCAACTTCAAAATAATTCTCAACTTCTTTATCAAGAGCGAATTCTCTTACACACTTACATTGTTCAGCTGCTTTTATGTCTTTGTTTGGTGTAAAGTGGTCAGGTACTATTGCAACCTTAGTTTTATCAAAAACCTTATCTACACCTATTTTCTTGAATTCCTTTATCGCAACAGGTGTTGTAATATCATTACCAAGCACCAAATCAAGATTAGCTTCTATTAATTGCCCAGCCTTTACTTCTTCTAGACCAGCATGAGCAGCTAAAATCTTTTGAGTCATTGTCATTCCCATTTATATGTCCTCCTTTTGATATATCTATTTCACTTAATTTTTTTTACTATTTTATCATTTAATTGTTACCACTAGTATTTATAATCTTATAACTCTTTATTAATTATTTTTATATATAAGCTTTAATCTTTTTTGTCAGCTCTCTAAGTAACTTGACCTCGATTGAATCAATTAAAGCTATTAGACTTGCATTAATGATGTCTGTTGAAACACCTACTGTTGACCATTCATGCTTTCCGTCTGTGGATGATATAAGTACTCTAACTTTAGCGGCAGTAGCTTCTTTTGTATCTAGAACCCTTACCTTGTAATCAGTTAAATGTACTTTTTTAAGTTCTGGATAGAATACTTCCAAAGCTTGTCTAAGTGCTTTATCCAATGCATTTACAGGTCCATCACCTTCTGCAGCTGCCATTTTGATCTTATCATCAACCTTTACTTTGACCATAGCAAAAGCAGTCAGTTCTCCATTATCATTAGGTTTTTCACCTATTGTTTTAAAATTCTCCAACTTGAAGAATGGTTTATATTTACCTAAGTTCTTTCTTATAATTAATTCAAATGTACTTTCTGCACCTTCAAATTGATAGCCTTCATGCTCTAACTCTTTTAATCTATCCATTATCTGTATTGTTTCTGGAGAATCTTTCTTAACGTCTGGAGCAACTTTTTGTATTTTCTTAAGGATAGTACTTCTACCCGCTACTTCTGACATCAAGAATCTTCTTTCGTTTCCAACAATCTCAGGATTGATATGTTCAAATGATTTAGAAGCCTTGTTTACACCATCAATATGCATTCCGCCTTTGTGTGTGAAAGCTGCTCTACCAACATAAGGTTCTTTATCATCTAAGGAAACATTAGCTATTTCAGCCACTTTTCTAGCTATATCAGTAATTAGTTCCAAGTTTTCTTCATTAATGCATTCATAGTCATTTTTAACCTGTAGATTACCGATAACTGTTGATAAATTAGCATTACCACATCTTTCTCCAAAACCTATATATGTTCCTTGAACCTGCTTAGCACCAGCAAATACTGCCATAACACTATTTGCAACTGCCATACCGCAGTCATTATGACAATGGATACCTACTTCTGTTTTATATTTGTCTACAACCAATTTGGTAATCTCATAGATTTCATTAGGCATGCAACCACCATTGGTATCACAAAGAACTAAACTATCAGCTCCACCGTCAATTGCAGTTTTTAAGGTCTTCATAGCATACTCAGGATTTGCCTTATATCCATCAAAGAAATGTTCAGCGTCATAGACAACTTCTTTACCCTTTTCTTTGAAAAATGCTAGAGTATCCTTAATCATATTTAGATTTTCTTCTAATGTAGTATTTATAATATCTGTAACATGGAAATCCCAACTCTTACCGAATATTGCCACTACTGGAGAATTAGCTAAAAGCAGTGACTTGACATTAGCATCATCTTGAACTTTAATATTTCTACGCCTTGTGCTTCCAAAGGCAGTTAATTTAGTGTTATTTAATTCAATACTTTTAATACGTTCAAAAAATTCCAAATCCTTAGGGTTTGACCCTGGGTTGCCTGCCTCAATGTAGGAAACACCTAGTTCGTCAAGAGCTTTTACTATCTTAATTTTATCTTCAACCGAAAAGGAAATCCCTTCAGCTTGAGCACCATCCCTAAGGGTGGAATCGTAGATTTTTATGTTTTTTTCCAACTGATATTCCCTCCTATATAATAGACAACTTAATACAATATCCCTATCAATCATCTTAGTGCAACTTCAATAATTTTAGTGAGCATCTTATACTATATTTTGTAAGTTTTGTATAATTTTGCCCTCAATTTTTTTAGTAAAAAGGTCGGTTAATAAACCGACCATATATTAGTGTTTATTAATTACTTCATCCAGCTCATCATTTTTCTAAGTTCTTTTCCAACTTTTTCGATTTGATGATCAGCTTCTATTCTTCTTCTAGATCTAAATGCTGGACGATTAGCTTTGTTCTCTAAGATCCAGTTTCTTGCAAAAGTACCATCTTGGATTTCTGCAAGTACTTTCTTCATTTCTTTCTTGCTGTCTTTATTAATGATTCTCTTACCAACTGAGTAATCTCCGTATTCAGCAGTATCACTAATAGAATATCTCATGTATGATAATCCACCTTCATTGATAAGGTCAACGATAAGTTTCATTTCATGACAACATTCAAAATATGCACTTTCTGGTTGGTATCCAGCTTCAACAAGTGTTTCAAAACCAGCTTTTATAAGTTCTGATACACCACCACAAAGTACTGCTTGCTCTCCGAATAAGTCTGTTTCTGTCTCTTCTTTGAAAGTTGTTTCAAGAATACCGGCTCTTGCTCCACCAATACCAGCTGCATAAGCAAGTGCTAAATCTTTAGCTCCATTAGCATCTTGGTATACTGCGATAAGACAAGGAACTCCTTTTCCTTCAACATATTGACTTCTAACTGTATGTCCTGGTCCTTTTGGAGCTACCATGAAAACATTTACGTCTTCTGGAGGAACGATTTGTCCGTAATGAATATTGAAACCATGAGCAAATACTAATGAGTTTCCAGATTCTAAGTTAGGTTCAATACTTTCTTTATATAAATCAGCTTGCTTTTCATCGTTTATTAAAATCATGATTACATCAGCTTGTTTTGCCGCTTCAGCAGCTACAGCAACTTTTAAACCAGCATCTTCAGCTAATTTCCATGATTTACTTCCTTCATATAAACCAACAACTACTTCTACACCTGATTCATGAAGATTCAGTGCATGAGCGTGACCTTGACTTCCGTATCCGATGACTGCTACAGTTTTTCCTTCTAATAATGATAAGTTACAATCCTTTTCATAAAACATTTTTGCCATTTTTATTTCCTCCTATTTTTTCTTTATTTAAGTTAGGGATGGGTTAAAATAAATTCATCTATATATAATACAATGTACGTATCGGACATTTTTCACTATGATAAATGATATTTTAGCCTTTACCTTAGCTAATCAATATATTGTTTTATTTCTTTGCTGCCTCTTTCAAGTGCTGTAAGTCCTGTTCTAACAATTTCTTTGACTCCATAAGGTTCAACTAAGTCAAGAAAAGCATTTACTTTATTTTGATCTCCTGTAATCTCAACGGTCAGGGTTTCACTTGAAACATCTATTATGTTAGCTCTAAAGATACCAACTATTTCTATGATAGCTGCTCTGTTTCCATCTTTGGCTGATACCTTGATAAGAGCTAACTCTCTGTACACAGATTCTTCTGGTTTGAGTTCTATTATATGTATAACATCAACTAATTTATTTAGTTGTTTTGTTATCTGGTCAATAATTAAATCATTACCTCTAGCTACAATAGTCATTCTAGAAAATTCTGGATTTTCAGTTACCCCAACAGATAGACTGTCAATATTGTACCCTCTTCTACTAAATAGCCCAGCGACTCGACTCAACACCCCAGAATGGTTTGTAACTAAAACTGATAATACGTGTCTATTCATAATTATTCCTCCTTCCAGATTTTATATGTTTACTAAGCAATGAATTTTATCATTTTAATAAATCAATGTACTAAATAATTAAATTAAACTACCACATTTCTAATGAAAGTTTTACTCTTGTACATTTCATTCTCATTAGTAACATAATTAATTTTATATATAAAAACGCCCCTACAGAATAAACTGTAGGGACGAGGAAACCACGCGATACCACCCTAATTGTCTCTATACTAAAAGACCACTCAAAACAGGTTCTAACAAACCCTAGCCTATAACGGGGCTCCCCGGCAACCACCTACTCTAATTTCAATGGTCCTGCTCAAGAGTGATGTATATTCTTGCAGTAGTACTGATTCTCACCAACCATCAGCTCTCTACAACTACATATGCAAATTATACGTCTCTATCACTGCATTTATCAGACAATTCATTTTCGATTGATAGTATTATACCAAGATAAAGTATCCGTGTCAAGCGTTTAATGATGTTTTTTTGTATTTATTTCAAAAAGCTTCATGGTAATTTTATACTTTTTAATGTATATTTATAAATATAGGATAACTCATGAGTTATCCTATTACTTTTTATTCCTAGTACAAATAAATGCACATAATCATTATTCATTTAAATTAATATCCCATTTTTTAATGTTAAAATTTTATCTCCTCGCTTTGCCACTTCATGATCGTGAGTCGCCAATATAACTGTTTTATCATATTTCTTGGATAATTCAACTAGAAGATCAATAACTTTATTGGAATTATCGTAATCCAGATTACCTGTTGGCTCATCTGCAAAGATTACTTCTGTCTCAGCTACCAAGGCTCTGATTATACTAACTCTTTGCTGTTCCCCTCCTGAGAGGGTACTGATCTTCTTATTTCTTTTATCAGTAAGTCCAACTGCTTCAAGAAGTCTATTGATCTTATCTGTATAATCTTTCACATCTTTCTTGGCTAATAAAAGAGGTAAATATATATTCTCTTCAACTGTCAATGCATGCAGTAAATTATAGAATTGAAATATGAAGCTAAAATTATTGCATCTTATCTTACTAAGTTCCTTATCATTTTCTTTCGAAAAATCAGGAAGTCTTGAACCATTAAAATACACTTCACCAGTATCATAAGCATCCAATCCGCTTAGTATATACAGCAAACTGCTTTTTCCAGAACCAGAAGCCCCCATAATACAAGTAAAACTTCCTTTTGGAAAATCAATACTTACGTCTCTTAGGACAACTTGACTATCTTCTCCTATTTTATAACTTTTACATATGTTTTTCGCAGTTATAATATTATCCATATTCTTCACCTCTTCCTTAGTCTTCTTTTAGAATACTTATGTAATCTTTATTTTTGTACTCATGGGCTTTAAAACATATCATGATGGTAAATAAGCAAAAAGCATAGAGTAATATTCCTAACGATGTTTTTATATCAAATGAATACATTGATACTTTACTCATCCCAGATGTGAACATAGCCACATCTACAAAACATGGTGTAATCAAATAGCCTGTCAAAAGACTTAATATCAATCCCGTTGTAATAATGATTAACCCTTCTATTATAATGTTCTTGGAGAGAGTCTTTCTATTGGCTCCTAAACTAAACAACATAGCATATTCTCTCTTTCTTTTTTCCACAAATATATTTATTGAATTAATTACCGTATAGATAGCTATAGTCGTCATGAACAATAGAATATATTCTATATATTGAGTATTCTTGATTGCATTTTTCTTGAATCTATCTCTCAAAACTTCTTTGGACAACATGGATGGCTGGATGACCAATCCTGTCTTCAGTATATTTTCTATTTCATTGTATAAGGCTTCTTTGTCGTAACCATCCTTGAATTTTACTGTCAATAGATTGATTTTTATATCAGGATAAAGATCTTTATTCAGATAAACAACATTACCCATATATTCATTGGAATCACAGATTCCTATTACATTCAAATTCAATACTTTATCCACATCTTCCAGTGGCAGTACATCTCCTGTCTTGATGTCTCCTTTTAACTTGAGACCTTCTCCTATA
The DNA here is from genome assembly GCF_018141425.1 of Vallitalea guaymasensis. Taxonomy (NCBI): domain Bacteria; kingdom Bacillati; phylum Bacillota; class Clostridia; order Lachnospirales; family Vallitaleaceae; genus Vallitalea; species Vallitalea guaymasensis. The sequence goes on along the minus strand of NZ_CP058561.1, from coordinate 4,529,896 downwards.
ATAACATTATTCTTACCACTCTCATATGCTTCATAAATCTTCTTACTGTCTCCTCCATCTATGAAATCATAATTGAAGAAAGTCTGAAAATCCTCTGAGTCAATGAAATAAGCTACAATGTTATTTCCTTGTATCTGCAAATACTGCTTAGCGCCTTTTTCCAACCTCTGAACTCCATCAATACTTTCAATCTCCTTGATCTTTTGTTCTATGGTATCTTCATCCGTATATATATCATTTATAAAAATATCACCATTATATTGATTCTCAAATTTATTAGCCGAATCTACTCTCACATTATGGAAAACACTGTACATCCCAATCTGAAAAGCTATGACAGTGATTATCGTCCCCAACAAACCTCTTACCTGCTTCTTATTGATGACTACATTCTTGAATGACAAGAAGAAGTTGACATATCTCTTTCCTCTTAAAAATTTGGATATGAACCCTAATATATGAGGTGAGATATATTGAATTCCATATAGTATGGATGTTACAAACAATATATTTAATATACTAAGTTTCAATCCATCAAAATAATCATCAGCCAAGTATCTTAGGCTGAACAAACAAATAAAACCAATACCTATCAATAGACTTCTTCTAGAATTATACTTTTCTTCATCAAAATTGTTTTTCTTGTATTGATTCAACATTGTAATAGCTGTCAAATCCTTCATCTTATTTATTTGAATAATCATTGTCCAATAAGGAATGACAATGGCTATGATAATACATGTATAGATACTATAATCTGTAGGCAGCTGAAAATGGAAACTATCATATTGTATAAATATGGATAGATTGCCAGCTAGTATACCTATGACAACACCACTTACTAATCCGATCATACCTAAAATCAGACTATAATACTTGAATATCTTTGTAGCTTTTTGCGTACTTAAACCCAATGTTCTATAGAAACCTATTTGAGAAATGAAATCATTCAATATGATACTGCTAAAATTGAATAATATTCCCCAAGTGACAGCTGCTAAAGCAAGCAAGACAAATATAACCGCATATACAAATGATGAAGTCATAGTTTTCCTTGTGAGATTCTTGTGTTCCAACACATTGATAACAGATATATCTGGATTTTCTGTTTTTAGTTTTTCAACGGTTCTAGATACACTTTCTCCTTCAGCGATATCTAGGAAATATAGATTCCTATTATGTATATCCATGTTGGATTCAATCTGTTGTATTGGTATATAAGCCTTAATGCTTTCCTTGTTGCCAAATTCATATATGGATTTTTTATTTATGGTTCCAGTATATTCAAAAGAATACTCGGCATCACCCACTTCAATATCTATTGGATTACCATGATTATAACCAAGTAACTCCTCTGCTGTTTCTGTCAGATAAAGATTATTAGTACCAGCTTCATTGAAATTATCAATTTTCACATCATTTATTAAAGGATAAGTATCAAAATCCAGCCCATAGATATAGACAATGTTACTACCTGCTTTTGCTTCAAATACACATCCTTCAGATATATTATCAACCTTGATGTCTAACAATATATTATCTACATCTATTTCCACATCATCAAAATTGTACAATATGATATCCGTATTTCCATACTTCTCTTCTAAGTTTATCTCCAAATCCTCAAAAGAATAATCAAGATACATGAAAGTAGTCATTGTCAAAACTATCAACATGAATATACAAATAATCATTCCTATACTAATTGATTTTTTTTGTTTCATGATCTTGTACGCAAGTTTAATCATTTTTCTCACCCTTATTATATATTTTGATACAATCTAAATAAATGTTTGAACACCTTTTATGATTTCAATAACTACGTCTTTAATCCATAGGAACATAGAGACAAAACTTCCAATCAGAAAAACAGTACTGATTACCATATAAGTCAATACAAATTTATTTTTTATCTTTGCAACCTTCTGTCTCTTGAAAACATTAATTATAGTTTTCCACAAATTGAGTCTAAGGGAATCTATCCCAAAAGTGTTGGTAAGTATGAAATAGCCATCATTGGATATGAAAGGGCTACAATTCAAAAGTATGAAATATGTATTTACCACACTGAATTTTACCATTATGTCATAAGCCATTTGGTTCATATCTATCACACATATTGATGCCAGTGATAAAAGTAAAAGAAATACATTTGTCTTCAACCCAGCAGATAAAACCCGTATCTTCTTTTTATACTCTAGCTGCATGAGTTTAGAATATTTCGTATAGTACATAGGTATAAATTTCACATATAAAACCATATAGAACTGAATATCTCTCAACCCTACATTTATAGCAGCAAAAACATGGGCAAATTCATGTATTAGTATAATTACAATAGCAACCAACATACTTATTACAAAACCCTTAATTGATGAATTATCGTAAACAAATACACTACCTCTGATATGCATTAATTTGTCTATGTTAAATAATATAATACCAATAAATACTATACTTAATATTTTAAACAATATAGATAACTTTGACAAGACTTTTATTATTCTGACTATAGTTTTTGGTATCTCATCTACTTCAAAGTTTAGAATATCAGTACTTATCATATTGACCTCGTTGTTAGGAGATAGATTGATAGTATTCTCCATCAACCCCTTCTTGCTAAGGTTTTCATAGAGATTGTTCACATCAATTTTCTTATGCATCTTGTTAATAAGGTAATCTTCAATTTCTGAAAAGGTATAATTTTTTTCTTGGGTCAGCTTATATATTTTTTCAAGAATCATATATTGACTCTTATTTACTGATATATAACTTTCTTTTTCCTGACTACCTACTAGATATCTGGTTTTATTAAAGGGCAATTTATCTTCTAGAAAAAAAATATCGTTGGTATATTTGAATACACCTTCACTCATAAAAATCCCCTTTCTTATCTACAGTATTATAATATGTATCACTTGCATACTACACTTTGTTTCCCTCGTTTGAAGTAAGCTGAGCACTTTCTTATGTTCTTATTGAATACTTCCATTTCTGATTCATTCTTTTTCAATAATAATAAACGCTTGATTACATAATCAATTGTAAAATCCACAATAAAACATCTAGATTTTATTACGCTATTGATAACTCCATTACTGATAAGACTTGAACCAGCACACCATAAGAAACATAGTTTGTTATTGACACATTTTTTACACTCTGTAATATGATTACGATTATTTTCTCTTTTGAGATATTCCAATTTATCATTACTAAGGTCTAATCCACCATTCACATTTCCTATAGGATGATGTCTTCTTTGATAGAAAAGATGACATGGATAGAACTCACCTTCTGGATTGGTGAAAACTGTTCCATAACCTGCTCTACAAAATCTATTATATCTTTTTGTAATCAGATTAATGAAAACACCTAAAAAATGTGCAGGCGGCATAGCTTTCATGTCAGGATCTAAAAGTAAATCCATATAGTAATCATAGATACCTTTATAGAACTCTGCCAAATCTCCCAAAACCTCTTGGTCTTCTACTGAATATTCTGGGTCCTTACTATCAACTGGAAAAATATATACAGTATCAAAACCAAGCTCATATAATTGTTCTGTATAATGATATCCCCATTCTCTCAGGTCTTCTTTACCTTGGAGATGTTTTTTATGGATAGTGCACTCTGCATATAGAGGAAATTCTCTTCCATATTTTTTGAGTAGAGTTAGATTCTCTTCAATTTTATCAAAGCTGCCTTGTCCGTTAATAAATACTCTAGCGCTATCATGAAATTCTTTCAGTCCATCAATACTTACTGAAATAGAAATATTATGTAGATTAAAAAAATCTATTATTTCTTCGTTCATGATAGTTCCATTAGTGATGATAGAATATTTTGGGGGAATTATATCCTTTTTTTCACATATTTCATTAACCCTGTTTACTGTGGCTTTTATTGTTTTATAATTCAACATTGGTTCGCCACCAAAGAAACATATTAGTGATACACCTTCTTCATATTTATCCAAAATAGCCATAAATGTTTTAATGCAATCATCCTCTGTCATCTGTATCTTGGAGTTTTCACTATCATAAGTACCTTTTGAAACCATGCAATAACTGCATGCCAAATTACATCTTTCTATTACATTGAATATCAATCCTCCAAGCCTATCACTTTTTTCATATGTATTGACCATCTTGATTTTCTCTAGATCAAGATTTAACATTTTAATTATGTCCTCTTCATTTAGCTTTTCTATATTAGATGCCATTTGTTGTCCAATCTCTATAATACTATTGTAGGATGGCAGATATAACGCACTCTTTTCTTCATTAACCTCAACTAATTTAAAGTTATTGATGATGCTCGCCCCTTTCTAATATATATTGAAGGAATAAGTTTAATCATAAAAAACAAATCAATTTTATTTTTCATCAGTATTTGTAATTATGTATATGTTCAGCAATTAACAACTTCTTCATTTACCAATTAGTTCATGAAGATTGAATACTACTAATTAATATCTAATTTAATAATATTACTTATTTAGCAGCTTCGTCGCAACCACATACTGTGCCACCGATACCTGCACAAATTACCTCTTCAAGATCTCTTAACTCATTAAACTCAACTACTTCAAAACTTTCTTTAAAATCTTCAGTTTTAGTGATATCAAATTTATCCATGTTTATCCTCCTTTTTTATATTTATGTTAAACTTATTCCGTTCAAACAAATTAATTCAGCATACTCTTAGTATTGCTTTTTATTGATGAAAATACCTGTACTTCATTTTTATATAATTCATCTATTATACCAATTAGTTTTGATATAAATTTTACTGGGTGCTTATTGTAAATATTGTTATTAACGTTATACAGATATCTAGAAAATTCTCTCCAGATATTCCCGATTTCCTTAATGGCTTTTCCGTCTTTCTTCAATTTATCTTCATTATATATATCACCTAGATAATCCAAAGCTATAGCTAACTCTTTTCTAAATCCTGTATTAGAACCTTTTAGAAAGAATAGTCTCATTATATCCAATTTCTTGCATAGTCTTTCTTTTACTACCTCTCTGGTCTCGTCATCTTCTAATAACTTTATTGATTGTAACAATTCCTGCTTGAGAGCCAATAATGAACTACATCCTAAGGTTCCACATATTTTCTTTTCATCATTAATCATATAACCTTCATATTGTTTTAGATACTCTTCACTTACCTCATACAGCTTCTTAAGAGCCATATACTCATAATCCATATTTTTATCAGCTTCTTTGGAGAGTTTTAAGAAGTATACCTCTTCATACAATTTATTCTCCAAAAATGTATTATACTTAATAGATATATTCTTTCCACCTTGATCAATGATATTAAGCACAAAACACTCCTTGGCATCGTCATATCCTATAATCAACCCAAGTGAAGAATTATTCACCAGAGATTTATATATGTCTTCAGAGGAAGAATCTATGGGCTTCTTTCTCATGAATAATCTTTTTTCACGATTCACATATATGTTCCCATCATAATAAATGGCTAATATTTCATTATTATCAATGCATTCTCTTATTTTATTGATGTCAATCCTATCCGGTTTGTTTAATTCTATATGAAAAACATCCATTAATTCTTTGTCACAAAAGATATTGTAGGGATTCAGAAACCATAAAAACGTATCATTATATTTCTGTACTCCAAACTGCAGCAAATCACTGACTCCCAGCAGATACAGCAACCGATAATCAATACTGATATTGTTTAACAACAAGTAATGATATATAGTCATTATTTTACAATGCAACATTGATTCAGTCATTTCTTGCGGTAATAGATTTGCGTTTTTAATCGCTTTCATAAGTTCACCATCTTTCTTGTGATTCTATAGATTAATCAATTCCCCAGCTTTCATTAGCTACTCTCATGTATAGCTCAGGGGACACAATCTTGGATAATAACAATTTTGTTTCTTCTGATATAGAACCTTGATTACAATATTCCACTCCAGCTTTTTCTATAGAATCCAAATATCTGTCTATCTTTACTTTGTATGAAGATATATTGAACAGTTCACTTTCTGTACATATGATCTTAGTGACTTTTTCTCCATATAAAATACGGAATTGTTCAATAACCGCTTCACAATTATTGGTCTTAGAATAAAAACCACATGAACATATCATTACATACTTATGGTGCGCCCTCTTATACCTATGTGCATGTACACAACCTCCATCATTACGTTCTAACATAGTAGGTAAATCTATGGGCAACAACCTTTCCAAGTACAATTTCAACTTAGATGGCATTCCAAAGGCATATATAGGGAAACACCATATGACTATGTCAGCATCCAAAAATTTCTCTATTAATGTAGTCATATCATCTTTTATCACACATACACCTGGTTCATTGTTCCAACAATAATAACAGCCTTTACAATAGTTGATATTGCAATCATATATATTTACTATTTCAACTTCATGTTCATTTTTGTAATTAAGTCCCTTTGTAAAACTAGATGCAATCTTTAGGGTTTTGCTTTCACTTGCTCTAGGACTTCCGTTTAAAATTAATATTTTCATATATACCCTCACTTACAAAAAGCTCACTTATCTTTTTGTCCATATTGTTAAACATCCACTCTAGAATCCTAATATAACGCTTCTCTATTCCATCTATGAACTCTCTGGAATACAATCTTTCCTTGTATTTTATCTCAAATCGTACATTCTTATTGTTAGACACACCTGTAAAATAAATAGGATATACCTCAGGTGTATTAGGAGTTTCTATAGTTGTTATCAATCTGTTATCATGTTTTATTTTTGTACTATAATCCGAAATGAAATTAAATACTATGTTGAATAACTCTCCGACTATGAGATCTACAAAATTCATACTTCCATACAGATCATCCAAACACAGATTACCATGCTTGAATACATCTATGAATTCTTTTCTATATTTAATTAAGAATTCTTCAATACTCAATTCTTCATCAATAATATATCTCAATGGAACAAATTTAGTGAACAATCCTATAACAGGTGATTCAGTATAAGTTTCATCATCTCTTCCCATTACATATGTACCAAAAATTATATCCTTTTTATTGATATAAGAACTAAGTAATATGGAAAAAGCACCTGTAAAAAAATTGAACTCTGTAATACCTAGTTGTTCACAAGTATCCCTCAATCTTTTTATACGCTGGCTATCTATGAAAAAATATCTTACCAAAAATCTTTCATTACTCTGTGCCTCCATAGGTCCGTTGGTTTTATCTGATCCTATGCATTGTGAACTTGGTCTACCTGCCAGATATTTCTTCCAGAAAGCTACACTTTTTTGATTCTTATTATTTTTCATCTGGTCAAAATAATGATAGGCATTATTTTTGATAGCAGGTAATTCTAAGTTATTATAATAGGCAAATAAATCTTTAATGAATATTCTTAGTGAATACATATCAAATACTAGATGGTGTACATTAAATACCATAATTTGTTGTCCATCCCTATCTTCCAATAATATCAACTGAAGCAATGGCAGTTTTTCAATATTGAATTCAATAGCATAATCAGTGATATCAATATTTTTAATGGATGTGTTTGCTTCAATATATCTAAAGTATTTAATATTTGTTGGATCATTAAGTTGCATTCTATATTTTTTGCCTTGAGATTTGAAGGTTGTCCTAAACATTTCATGCCTATGAATCACCTTGTTTAATGCATTTTCAATAGATTCATGATTAATATATTTATCAGATTTTATTTTATACACCATATTATACGGTGGTATAGTCTTTATATTTTGTCGTTCATGTCTTATTTTTATTTCTGGTTCACTCTCTATTAATATTTCCTGCATTTTAGTTACTTCTAGATTATCGGTATTAGTTTTTTCAACTTTTTCATATATTGGCGTATCATCCAATTTAGCCTCAATGCCTGCCGCAATCTCCATGATACTATCACTTCTGAAAATATCGTATATATCAAGGACCACTCCCCATTTATCGTACACATACTTGTTCAATTGAAATACAATCAATGAATCGCCGCCAACTCTATGGAAATTATCATTAAGGGATAATTCACTTATTTCCAAAACATCTTTACATATATCTAAGAACTCTTCATAAAAACTGTTCACTTGCAGTTCTTTTTCTCTTGGTTTCAAAGAATATGCCTTATAATCTGGCAAAACATTTTTATCCAACTTGCCATTTACATTCTCCTTAAACCCTTCAACTGGTACGAAGTATGATGGAATCATATAATAGGGCAAGACTTCTCTAAGAGAATCTTCCATTCGTTTAAGAGTCCAATCGGCATTTGACGTATAATAAGCTGCAATGAATCTTTTTTTGCCTTCACTGACAACTATTGTTTTAGCACGTATAATACCTTCAAGTTCCTCCATCTTGGATTCTATTTCTGATAGTTCAATCCTATATCCTCTTAATTTGATCTGTTCATCATTTCTGCCTATGTATTCCACATATCCATCACTTGTCCATCTTGCTATATCACCTGTCTTATATATTAATTGAGATTCATCGTATGAATTAGTAATGAATGCTTCTTTCGTTAGCTTTGGTTGTTTGATATACCCATTGGATAGACCATCCCCTCCAATATACAAGTCACCTTCAACACCTATAGGACACAAATTCAATTGTTCATCCATAATATATAGCTTAGTATTATATATAGGCTTACCAATCAACATTTTATCCATGTTATAAATATTATCATTGTTGATTTCAAACACTGTGGAATAAACACAAGTCTCTGAAGGACCATAATAATTCATAATCTTACTTTGGTAACTTTTTTTATGTTTAAAGAATCTTCTAGCAAGAGATATTGGTAAAGCTTCTCCTGCACATAGAATATAGGGTATAGGATAATATTCATTATCATTCAGCTCATTATAATATTCTACCTGTAAATCTAATCTAGTAGGAGTCATATCCGTACAATATATATTATTTTCACGAAAAAACTTATCCAACAACCTGCAAGACAGTTTTATTTCATCTGGTACAACCTCTAGTGCATTACCTGTCAATAAAGCAAGAAAAACCTGCCCTAGAGATGCATCAAATACAAAGGGAGCTACAACTGCTATTCTTCTCTCAATATCATCAGGTAATAATCTATCTTTCATAGAATTGATCAAGTTTATTATGCTGTAATGCCTTATACCAATACCTTTTGGTTGCCCAGTAGTACCTGACGTGAAAATAATATAGGCTAATTCATTCTTTTCTTCCGATTCTTTCTCCTTTGATTTTTCTTTCTCAATATAACCATTGGACAGCTCAGCATAATTAAAAACCCTATTATTGATCTTATTAGCATTAATATGTTCATTCTCCTTAACAATAAGCGCTTTTGCATCACTTACTTGAAGAATTGTATTGATTCTAGCAATTGGATACAACTTACTTAGAGGTATGAACGTACAATTATGCTTAAGTATACCTACTATGGATATGATATACTCATCTGATCTTTCCATATATATTCCAACTGCACTGCCTTTTTCTATACCTTGAGCATGAAGGCTATAAGCTATATTCTCAGCCAACCTTTTTAGTTCATAGTAAGTGTATTCCCTATGTTTATATCTTAAGGCACATCTATTAGGATACAATTCTACCATTTCATCAAAACGCTCATTTATTCTTTGATTTCTATCATAAGGCACATCAGTCTCATTGAATTCTTCCAATAGCCTATTTAATTGTCTTGATGAATCCAATATAGTATCAGCCATATATACTGCCTCCTTTCAATTATCACTCATATGTTTTAGGCAGTATAACCACCATCAATAACAATTGTTGCTCCATTTACATAAGATGATTCCCCTGAAGCTAGGAACATTGCTACTGACGCAACTTCTTCAGGTTTCCCATAACGTTTCTGGGGTATATTCTTGATGATAATATCTCTGTTAGGTATAGAATCAGTCATGTCCGTCTCAATGTATCCAGGTGCTATAGCATTGACTCGAATATTCTTACCTCCAATTTCTCTAGATAAAGCTTTAGTGAATCCAATGATAGCTGCCTTAGAAGAGCAATAATTGGTTTGTCCAGCTACACCATGCAATCCAGCCACGGAACTTACATTTATTATATTTCCACACCTATTCTTAATCATATTAAGAATCACTTGGCGAGTAATATTATAGGTGCCAAAGAAATTCACATCCATAACACTCTTCCAGTCATCAGAACTTTGCATCAGCATAATTCCATCTTTTGTGATTCCTGCATTATTTATAAGAACATCTATCTTACCTGTTTGTTTGATTATACTTGTGATAGCATGTTCACATTCTTTTTGATTAGTTATATTGCATTTTATCATCTCGCAAAAACAACCTTCGTCTCTAACCTGTTTCACTACCGTTTCTGCTTCATCCACATTTTTTGAATATATGAAAAAGACTTTTCCTCCTTCTTTTGAAAAAGCTTTCACAATGGCTTTTCCTATACCTCTATTACCTCCTGTAACCACTATAACTTGATTATCAAATTTACCACTCACGATTAATCCCTTCATTCTCAATGTTTTTTATGGCATCTTAATATAACACTCATTACACTTCCATATTCCGAGTAGCCATTTACTAAAACGTACTTATAATTATCCTTAGTGTTTTGCCTATTTATATTGATTGAATCAATGTCTTCTCCACAATTAAAAACCTTAGGTATTTCTTGTTTTTGTAGAATACATATTGCAGCAGCTATATTCATGTTGAGATTACATCCTAGTGTATCCCCAAAAATACCTTTTATAGAAATGACAGGGGGATTTTTTTCAAAGCAATTCTTGATGGCTATTGCTTCAGAATGATCTATTGTGGGATGTTCTCCTGCAGCACTAACAATACAATCAATCTCCTTAGCTGATACCTGAGCATTCTTAAGTGCTGAATCCATTGCCTCCTGGAACTCTTTATTTTCAAAAGTGTATAATCCATCATTTTTTTCTGTTGATTTCCTGTGAACTCCTATACCACATATTTCACATAATATGGTTTCATCTGTTACATATTTGGAATCAGCTTTTTCAATAATCAATGTTACCAGAGCTTCTTTTAAGTAAATCCCTCTTGGCTCAACAGAATAAGGTGAACAATCACCTGATCCATTATTATTGGTGAAGGGTAGATTGTTATAGTAATCCAATATATTATCTATATAACAATCATATGACCCACAGAATATCATATCTGTATTACCGTTTTTCAAGGAATTATAGGAATATCCAATGGGATTCGAAGACTGCAAATGCATACTTGTCCCTTTTAGTTTATATTCCATTGTCACCCCTGCTATACAAGAATTTCCCACTGTTGCAGCAAAAATGATTGGACTTACATTATTGATTCCTTTTGTATATACCGTATCCAAGACATTCAATGTACTGTCCAGACTAGCAGAGAATGTAGAATATATAGTTCCAATATCGTATGGATCATACTCAATCTGGTCTAAACCTCTATTACGATATGCTTGTGTAGAAGAAATGAATGCCGCTACCGACGTTCTATTCATTCTACGGGTTTTTCTATAAAAAGGTGTTTCCAACTCACTTAAATCTATTTGTTGTTTATATATATTGTCACTGCATGTATCATATAATTGGTCTTTGAATTCATCAAAATTGTTAGTCATTGGTGTTATAACATCTACACCCGTCACATAGATAGAACTATTCATGGTTATCCTCCTTGACAATATATGATAATTTTCCTTCAGCCACTTTTTCATCCTCCACATGACAATATCCTTGTACAGTTATGTAATTATCTACCTTGCTCAATAATTCTACTCTAATCATTAGCTTGTCACCTGGAAAGACACTTCGTATAAATTTCATTTGTTTTACTGTTACAAGGTATCCTAAGCCATCCTCAATTGTGGGTTTCTCATTATTTTCTTCTTTCATGAACATGAATGAACTGACTTGTCCCATTGCTTCAATAATCAAAACCCCAGGGAAAACTATTTTCTCGGGATAGTGTCCTTGTGTCCAGGGTTCATTATAGGATATGTTTTTAAAACCTACTACATATTCCATGTATTTTGACTCAATAATACCATCTACCATAATAAAAGGGTAACGGTGCTTTACGTTTGATAAAATATCCATAGGTTACCTCCTTATATGTACTTACAAATACCTATTGAAGCACAATTACCAGCAAATGCAAATGAGTTGGAAATACACAGGTCAAATGGTATTGATTGTTCTTTGGCGGTTACCAACTCTATATGATTCATTGGCAAAGGTTTATCTACAGAAATAGATAAGGGCATTTGTCCATGTTTTTGGCATAATACACAGATTGCAAGCTCTATGGCTCCAGCTGCACCTAAACAGTGTCCTAACATTGATTTAGAAGAAGACATCCAAGCTTTTTCTGTTCCCGATTTTCCTTCTATCAACCTCTCTATAGCGCTGATTTCCATAGGATCATTAGCTGATGTTCCTGTTCCATGGGCATTGATATATAATATATCTCCATCTTCAAATGTATATTCTGATATCACATTTTTCATACATTCATATGCTCCCGCTCCATTTGGGTCTGGTGCAGTAATATGATAGGCATCATTTTTGGAATCATACCCAAACACTTCAGCATATATCTTGGCACCTCTAGCCAACGCATGTTCTTCACTTTCCAGTACGAAAAAAGCTGCGGCTTCCCCTATATTCAATCCTTCTCTGTTCTCATCAAAAGGCTTGGTAGGTTTGCTTGACATATTCTGCATTGAATTAAATCCACTAATACTCGTATCACTAAAAACATCTACACCGCCTGCAATGGCAACATCTACACCACCAGACCTTATTGATTCAAAAGCATTACCTACAGCCATTGTCCCTGATGCACAAGCTGTATTTATGACATAGACATCTCCACGGTTCCCTAATTGTTCATTCAACTGATATATGTATCTGCCATCATTATAATCCAGAACACTTTTATCAAGCTCATCTTGGCTTTCTAATTGTTTTTTCATTTGTTTTTCAAGAGGCAAGGAAGCTAATACAGATGTCCCTAATGAAAAAATTGACCGAGATCCCAGAGAACTGATATATTCTTTTGACAGCCCTGAGTCATTGAAGATTTCTTTTATAGCCAAATCGCATATGTATAGATATTTATCTATACCTTTATAATCACAAGTAATCTCACCTGCATATAGTGAGGATATACCAATATCTTTTAATTTATCAGTATTCTTGATACCTGTTTTTCCCTCTATACTGCTTATGTATAATTCATTGGCGTTCCATGCATTGGATGATACGACTCCTACTCCTGTTACAACAACTTTTATCATTACACTACTCACTCCAGTTCAGTTTTATTTTGGATAATATAATCGACTAATGTATTTACTGAATAAAATGCAGTAGAACTATTTTCCGGACTTAATTTGATCTCATACAATTGCTGAATACCTACCATAATCTCCAAGGCATCAACAGAATCCAGTCCGATATCCTCCAACTCGCTCTCCCTATTAGGGTTAGTAAATAGAGGTGCGTCATTATCAATGTCTTCGGGTTTCATTCTTAACATTAATCTCTCCACCAACATTTCTTTGACTTCCTTTTGAGTTTTTTCTTTATTCACTTGTATTCCACCTTTCTCATATACATATGGTTTATCGTCTATACCATATTATATATATATTATAATATATTAATTGTGCTTGATTTACTAATGATGTTTTAGTCACGATGTAAATAAATTGGTATATGATTTTATTTTGGAAAATTAATATTTAAAATAAAGAATATTGTTACTTAAGCAATGGCATTATTCATGCTTTTGTTAACATATAAAAAAAGAGCTTGTACTAATGAATTTGATTCCATTAAGATATATATAATAATATACATCATCTTTGATGTTATTTTCTTATAATTTAACATATTTTTAATAATATGTCAACTTTTTAGACATTAATATTGTAAATACTATTTTAATATAATATAGTTATGATTTATTGATATTTTTTTACTTTATTTTCTTTTTAGCGACTTTACACTAATATTAATTAAACTTTTTTATTTGTTTATTATAATATTATAATTAATTACAATGAAATCAATTTATAATATTTTTAATATTGTACAAATTTTATTTTAGTATAAGATAATTCGACCACAGATAAATAAACTCATACCCTACTAAGAATTTAATATATAAATAAAATCATCTTCTCCCTGCTTATAAAGCACTTGGAAAAAGATGATTTTAAAATTATTAATTATCTTATTTTATTTAGTCAATTGATGTGCTAGCTTTACAGCCATATTAGCATCTTCGCTATAACCGTCTGCCCCAATTTCCTTGGCATAGTCATTAGTTATTACTGCTCCGCCAATAATTACTTTTGACCTTAGTCCTTTTTCTTTCACTAGTCTAATGACATTTTCCATTTCCAACATAGTTGTTGTCATTAGAGCCGATAAAGCTATAATATCAGCATCAACTTCTTTTGCTTTTTCTACGATTACTTCTTTTGCCACGTCTTTACCTAGATCAATAACTTCAAATCCGTGATTTTTCAACATCAAGGCTACCAGATTCTTGCCAATATCATGAATGTCACCTTTTACTGTTGCGATTACAACTTTTTTCTTTTGTTTAATTTCCTTACTCCTACCTTTTTCAAGTAGAGGGTCCAGATAGTCCATAGCAACTTTCATAGTTTCTGCACTCATAATCAATTGAGGCAAGAAATAAGTCTTTTCTTCAAATAATTCTCCGACTTTTGTAATAGCTGGAATAAGATATTCTTTAATGATGACTTTTGGTAAATCACCATTGTCTATAGATTTTTTTATATTATCCAGTATAGTTTCTTTTTCTCCATTTACAACCATGTGAAATATGGCTTGTTTAATATCTATTTCCTCATTAGTATCTACACCCGCTATTTCTTTACTCTTAGTTTTTTTCTCTTGTTTACTGAAGGATTCAATATATGTAAGGCTGTCCTTGTCTCTCATCGCTAGAACATCAGATGCCCTCATAATATTCATCAACAGTTCATCTGAAGGATTGGCTATTGCCATTGTGAGCCCTTTTCCTATACCCATAGCTAAAAAAGCTGTATTGATGAGCTTCCTTTCAGGCAAACCAAAAGAGATGTTTGATAATCCAACAATAGTTCCTGTACCAAATTCTCTGGAACACCATTCAATTGTCTCTAGAGTCAACGCAGCCGCTTTGCTATTAGAAGCTATTGTTGTAACTAATCCATCAACGATAATATCTTCTTTTTGATATCCTAATTCTCTTGCATGAGAATATACTGTATTGATTATTTCGTGTTTTTCATCAATACTTTTAGGTAATCCTTTATCACTAAGAGGTAATAAAATAAACATAGCACCATATTTTTTGGCTATAGGCAATAGTTTATCAATCTTATGCTGTTCTAATGATATGGAATTCACCAAAGCTCTACCTGGGTAAATCCTAAGCCCTGCTTCTATAGCATCAATATTGGAAGAATCAATGCATAGAGGTACTTTTACAAAAGTTGATAATTGTTCTATGGCTTGTTTCATTATATCAACTTCATCAATACCATTCATTCCTACATTTACATCAAGTACCCTAGCTCCTTTTTCAATCTGCTCATGAGCAAGGGAAACCACATAATCCATATTTTTATTTCTTAGGTGTTCTTGTAGTTTCTTCTTCCCTGTTGGATTGATTCTTTCCCCAACAATAATGGTTGGATTATTTCCACCTATAGTTACAGATTTACGCTCAGAGGTTAGAATACTTCCTTGTCTATCCGTCCACATCCTGATATCAATATCTTTCACTTTATCTTTCAATTTGCTGATAAATGTCTTTGTTGTACCACAGCATCCACCAATAATATTAGCTCCTGCTTCTGCTAACAATGTTCCATAATGGGAGAATTCATCTTCATCCATATCAAATACAGTTTCACCGTTTTCGTATTTTGGCAATCCAGCATTAGGCTTAACTATCAACGGTACTTTGGCATATGGTTTCATGGCTTTTACGATATCTATCATATCATTTGGTCCTGTCGAACAATTACAACCTACTGCATCAGCACCAAGATTCTGAAGAGTTATCAATGCTGTCACTGGGTCAGTACCATTAAGCGTATAGCCACTTTTTTCATAAGTCATGCTGACCATAACAGGCAGGTCACAAGTCTCTTTGACAGCTATCAGTGCGGCTCTTGCCTCATTAATGTTCATCATGGTCTCAATGACAAATAAATCAACACCAGCCTCCACCAAAGCCTTAACCTGAGGTTTATAAGCATTGACAATGTCTTCAAAATGATAATTGCTTAGTGGATATATCTGTGCTCCTGTTGGTGATAAATCTCCTATGACCCACACATCATCTCCAACTGCTTCTCTTGAAATCCTAACCAATTCTTTGTTCATCTCCACAAGCTGATCTTCTAGACCAAATTCAGCTAGTTTTATAGAATTACAGCCAAAAGTACAAGCATAAACTGCTTTTGAACCAGACTCTTTATACCCTCTCTGAATATCTATAATGACTTCTTTGTTATCAATAACCCATTTTTCTGGGCACACCCCTCTAGGCATACCTCTTTTCTGTAACTCTGTTCCTGTAGCACCGTCTAGGATTAATATGTTTTTTTCCAGATACTCTTTAAATTCTCTTTTCGTCATAAGAAATCAAACCTTTCAAAACTTATATATAAGTCAATTTTATATAGTCTTACCTATCTAGTATATTCACGTTGATTAATTAATTCATCTTATGGATTTTATTATCTTGCTAACCATTTCCACTCTATTGAACGGCGTCATCATGTATATTCCATCCACAATATCTTTTATTTTCATAGCAATTTCCACTGCAATTTCTATCCCTACATTTTCAGCTTCTTCTCTAGTCATATCTTTTGTAAACATACTACAGATGTTCTCAGGAATATCTATACCTGCTATTTCGTTATTGAGGAACCTTGCATTCTTATAGCTTACTAGAGGCATTATTCCTCCTAATATCTTGATGTCCGTATTTTCTTTGATTATTTTCAGATTATTGATAGCCTGATCATTATATATAGGCTGAGTCAATAGATATTTGGCTCCTGCTTCTTGTTTTTTATTGATTCTCTTAATGATTTTATCTACATAAGTTAGATTAGGATTAAGAGCTCCACCGTATATCATTGCATCTTCAGGGTCAAAATCAACATTCAACTCTTTAACCAATTCCATTAACTTAATAGAGTTGACATTAAAAACACTAGCTGTTTCAATTCTTTCCTCACTTGGAATAGGGTCGCCAGTAACTAATAATATATTTCTGATTTTCTCTATATGAGCTCCCAAGATAATAGATTTCAGAGCTATAACATTCTTATCTCTGCAACAGATATGTGGCATAACATCAATACCCACCTCTTTTGCTATCTTGTTAGCTATTATTATGGAATCTGCTCTAGGTCTTGATAAAGGCGAGTCAGCTATAGTAATGATATCTACACCTTCTGCTTTTAATATATTGGCACCTTCCATTGTCTTTTGAATATTACCATTATAGGGTGGGTCCAATTCTACAGCGAAAACAAATTCTTTATTCATTAGCTTTTTATAAAATCTGTTTGGAGTGTTAGAAATCCCTTTCTTCTTCTGGGTTTTATTTCTATGATATATGGATGAAGGTTCATAGTTGCCTTCTAGATTTTCTATGATTTCTTCTATATGACTAGGAGTAGTACCACAACAACCACCAATCACCTTGACACCAAGCTTTTTGATGTCAACCATTGTTTCACCAAAATACCTTGCATTATCTCTGTACACTGTTCTCGCATATATCTTATCTGGATATCCTGCATTGGGTATGGCTACAATATTCTCATCTTCTATATCCAAGTTCCTTATGATTTTATATAAGTGTCCTACACCAATTCCACAATTGAACCCATAAGCAACCAGTCCTTCTATCCCTCTAGCTTCTTCAATGAGTCTTCTAGCACTTATACCTTCTTTTGAGTAACCAAAAGCATTTACTTTGAACTGGGCTATAATTTCTGCTTTTTCATTTTTGGATAAAATGTATGCAGCCAGTATTTTTATATAATTGGTACTTGCAAAAGTCTCGAATATAAAAATGTCAGCTCCAAGATCTAACAAAGTATTAATTATACAATAATATTCATCTAGTATATCATCTTTTTCTGATTCCAGTTTTTCTGGGATAGGACCAATTGATGCTCCTACAAAAACATCTTTACCTTTTGCACTGTCTACAGCTATATTATAACCTTCAGTAATTATTTTTCTAAGCTCTATCCTGCTGCATTTCAGACTGACTGTATTTGCTGAAAAAGTATTGGTTCTAATTAGTTTTGCTCCTGCTTCAATATATTCCTTATGAATAGTCTCAATAATCTTCTTATCATTGATATTAGCTAATTCCGACACTGTAGTATCTTTTAATGTTTTCTTGGAATAATAAGTACCCATTGCACCATCAGTAACTAGAATACTGTTCTTTAAATAGTCTCTTAACTGCATATCATCATCCTATTCTTTACTTTCTTTTTCAATTCTCTTAATATTTTTAAGTTCTATTCCTGTATTATTATTAACCACTAGAGTAGCTATACATTTTTCGCCGGTTTGGGGAAGAGTGACTTTGTAGTCTTCTATCTTACCCTTTTCTAACAATTGTTGAACAATTTCTTTTTCAATAGTCTTTGTACCGTATCTCTCCAAAGTATTTTTCCATATCTTATATTTACAGTTATTTCTCCAATCGCTACAATAAAAAGCTTTACTATTTTCTAATATTTTACCCTTTTCACATACAGGACAGGTTCCTAGACCTTTTACTTTCTTTTTCTTATCCTCTGGAATAGGCTTTCGCTCAAAAGCTACTTTTCCTTTGCTCTTACTCGCTGAATTGACAAGATATACTACAAACCTTTTGATACTTTCCATAAAGCGGTAGGATTCCATTTTACCTTTATTGATACTGGTTAATCCCTTTTCCCATTTCCCTGTTGTTTCGGGAGATTTTAATTCTTCTGGGATGATCTTAATAAGCTGACATCCTTTTTTAGTAGGAATCAATGTTTTTCCTTTTCTCTTTATGTATTCAACTTGAATCAATCTCTCTATTATTCCTGCTCTCGTTGCAGGTGTTCCGAATCCAGATTCTTTTAATTGATCTTTCAGGGCTTCATCTTCAGTAAATCTTCCTGCATTCTCCATAGCACTTAGTAGGGAACTTTCAGTATATGGTTTTGGTGGTGTAGTTTGCTTATTTAACTTCTCCACATCCACAACCTTTTTGGTATCACCCTTTTTAAGCTTAGGCATAATCTGTTCTTTATCATCTTTGGTAGCTGTATACAGTGCTTTCCAGCCTTTATCAACAATGACTTTACCAGATGATACGAATTTTTCTCCTTCAATATCAAATATTATTTCCGTTGTTTCATATTTATAATAATCATAAAAAACTGATATAAACCTTTTGACAACTAAATTGTAGATATTAAGCTCATCCTTGGTAAGATTATTGATTCTAGGTACAACATCAGTTGGAATGATAGCATGGTGGTCGGTTACCTTACTATTATTAATTATTCTTTTATTGAATTTTAATTCACCTTTTTTTAGTAACGGTTCAATAGCTTTATTATAAGGAGGCACATTGATTTTTCTCATGGTGCTCTTTACTTTTTTCTTCATATCGTCACTTAGATATCTGCTGTCTGTTCTTGGATATGTAATCAGCTTTCTCTTTTCATATAGATTCTGTGCTAGACTGAGTACTTTTTTTGCAGTATATCCGTATTTCTTATTACCATCCCTTTGCAATTCTGTCAGGTCATATAGTAATGGTGGGGGCATCTTCTTAAGCTTTTTAGTTACCTTTTCAACTACACCATCTTTATCAACTATTTTTTCTGCTATTTCATCGGCTTTCTTCTTATCAAATATTTTAGTATCTGATGGTTTTTCATTGAACCATATGGCTCTGAAATCATCAACAAACACTGCATATACTTCTATATAGTCTTTTGGTACAAAATTATCTATCTCATCTTTTCTATTAACAATCAGTGCTAGGGTTGGTGTCTGAACACGTCCAATACTAAGTAACACATCATTGCTTGTAGTATAGGCTCTTGTTGCATTTATTCCTACAAGCCAATCTGCTTCTGAACGGCATTTTGCACTATAATACAAGTTATCGTATTCACTTCCGTCTTTTAACTTGCTAAAGCCTTCATTGATAGCTACATCTGTCATACTGGATATCCACAGTCTTGAAAAAGGCTTGCTGCATCCAACATAATTATATATATACCTGAATATAAGTTCTCCTTCTCGCCCACTATCCGTTGCACATATTATAGACTCTACATCATTTCTATTCAATAATCTTTCAATAATCTTAAGTTGTTTTTCTGTATTAGGATAAGGTTTTAATTGTATTTCTTCTGGAATTATTGGCAGCAGATTATATCTCCACTTCTTATATTTTTCATCGTAATCATCAGGTTCTGCTAAAGTTATCAAATGACCAACAGCCCAAGTTATTACGTATTCGGCGCCTTCTATATATCCATCCTTTCGAGATGTGCATTTTAATACCTTAGCTATATCTCTTGCTACTGATGGTTTTTCTGCGAGTACTAGTTTCTTCCCCATTAATTCCATTCCTTTCAAGTTCCTTTTAATTCTTGTGTGAATTATAGCATAAAAAATGAATTTTTGCCATATTTATTAACGCTCTATTACTCGTAGAACCACCCTAACTTCAATTCATCTTTATTTTCATCAATATATTTCTTGACCTCTCCATAAAATTCAAAAAGCTGTTTCTTTTTTATTCTTTAATATTATTCTTAAGTTTCCTATACTGCAATAGGATTTTTGTTACTGCGAATATATGCATACCTGTCAATATTAGCGCTATTATCCTGAAGAAAAAATAAAAACTGTGAAATTCAAATTTCCATTCATCCAGCAAAGGAAAAAACACAAGTGTTTGATAATACAGTGGAAACCCTGTTATGAATAAAAAGAGTAATAGACGGATATATTTAGCCCTTTTTGATTCATTATTATTGAATAATGATAAATCCACCTCTTGATTATTGCTTTCTTGAGAAAAATAATACCATCCACTATACTTATATACAAGATTCCAACCTGCATCTTCGTGTATTTGAAGATACTCTTCTTCTCCATCTTTGTTAAAAGTTCTAAAATCAAATTGATAAATCACTTTCTTAGGTTTGTCTTCTTCAAAAGTATATTTTCCCACTTGTACCTTGACTAATCTGTAACCTTGTAAAGCCATTTCTTCCAAAAATAATTTTTCTTTTTCTTCATTCCAAGCAAAGAACATCTTTCTAACTACTTTTTTCATAATTGACCTCCAATCTCTTGCAATCCATTATTGACCATTTCCTGTAAACGCTTAATTTCATAATTCATGAGAATTCTTCCATCTTCTGTCATTTGATATAGCTTTCTTCTTTTGTTTTCTTTGTCTTCACCAATCAGTATGATAAGATCATTTTCCAATAGAGTCTTAATGGCTCCATATAATGTCCCAGCAGCAAGTTGTACTCTTCCATTACTCATTTCTTCAACTTTCTTGATTATTCCATATCCATGAAGAGGTTCCACTAATGCTAATAAAATGTAGTATGTAGCTTCAGTCAATGGTGAAAATTTCTTAATATTACTATCCATATCGCTCCTCCAAAACTCTTTATCATATCGTTTATCTTTATATCGCGTTTCTCTGTATCGCCACTCTATATATCGTGTGTCTATATAATATCATATATTATTATTTTTGAAAAGACAATTCTTTAATATATACGAAAAAGAGAGCGAAATTTGAATTTCTGCTCTCTTTTTCGTTATTGTGGTTTTTTATCATTCCACAGGCTCGTCTAATTTTACTTAACAAATAATATTTACTTCCATAATATCTTTCGAACCCTGAATAAATGCGAAACAGTCTGTACTCAGATTTCTCAGATGAATGGTTTTTCCGTTTTTCTTGTATTTAGCTGTTACGGTATTAATAGCCTCAATTGCAGAATGATCAAATATCCTAGCATGGCTAAAGTCTATTACAACATCTTTAGCATCATTAGCTGTATCAAATGCATCTATAAAATTCCTTACAGAACCAAAGAACAACGCTCCTCTTAAAGCATATATTCTAGTATTACCTTCCATATGTTTGTCTATATCAATTCTCTTACCTTTTTCCCAGGCAAAAACTAATGAAGCAACAATCACGCCTGATATTACAGCAATGGCTAGATCAACGAATACTGTAACTACTGAAACTAAGATTATGATACATAAATCACTCTTAGGGATACTTTTTGCAATCCTAAAACTAGACCACTCAAATGTTGAGATTGATACTACAAACATAACTCCTACAAGTACTGCAATTGGAATTATTTCTATAAGTGCGGCTCCAAATAATATGAATCCAAGTAAAAACAACCCTGCCGAAATCCCCGAAAGTCTTCTTCTAGCACCTGATTCTACATTTATCATACTTTGCCCTATCATTGCACAACCACCCATACCACCAAAAAATCCAGTAACTAGATTGGCAAATCCTTGACCTAAACATTCTTTGTTTCCGTCCCCTTTAGTTTCTGTAATTTCATCAACTAAGGTTAAAGTCATCAATGATTCAATAAGTCCAATGATCGCGAAAATCAATGAGTGTGGTAGAATGATTTTTAATGTCTCAAGGGTCAATGGCACCATAGGTATCCCAAACTTTGGCAACCCACCTCCAACTGATGCAATATCTCCAACGGTTTTGGTTTGAATTCCAAATACTCCAACCAAAATAGTTACAATGATAATCGCTATAAGTGGTGCAGGTACACTCTTAATGAATTTTTTAGCAGTATAGATAATAATCATTGTGAGTGCAACTAATCCCAACATTATGTAAAGATTACTGCCAGTCATCCAAACCAGCTTACCACCCGTATCTGCTACTTTGAATTGGGCTAATTGAGCTATAAATATTACTATTGCAAGTCCATTTACAAAACCAAGCATTACCGAATGGGGAATCATCCTTACGAATTTCCCTAATTTCAATAATCCAATGATTATCTGTATAACTCCCATGAGAATTACCGCTGCAAAAAGATACTCTACTCCATGTTCTGATACTAGATGTACCATAACAACTGCAAGTCCACCTGTAGCACCAGAAATCATTCCAGGTCTTCCTCCAAATGTTGATGTTATAAGTCCCACCATAAAAGCAGCATATAAACCTACTAAAGGGTCTACTCCTGCTACAAATGCAAATGCGATTGCTTCTGGAACAAGTGCTAAGGCTACTGTTAGACCTGCAAGTATTTCCGTTCGCATAATCTTTGAAGATAAAGGACTAATTTTTAATTTCTTTAATGTCATGTGTTTCCTCCTATTAATTCATCTTATGTCTTATGTCAGAGGCGTAATCATAACATGTTTTAAGAAATAAATCTATAGTTTTTTTGTAATTGTCATCGTTTTCTCCAACCAGCAGGGGAATACCCTGTCGTCTTTTTCATTGTTTTACAAAAATAATATACATCATTAAAGCCTAACAATTCAGCTATATTTGTTATAAGTAGATCTGTCTTATCAAGCATTTCTTTTGCTTTTTCTATCTTAATGGAATTACTATAGCTTGATATTGAGCATCCATATTTATTTTTGAATATTTTCCCTAAGTAATCTTCATTATAACCTAGATATTTTGATATTTCTTTTCTAGTTATTTTTCTGAAATAATACTCATCTATATAATTCTTTATACGTTTTGGCAGATCCACTGTATTAAATGATTTAAAGTAATTATCATCTTCAATCTGATTAAGCACATCTTTGATTATTAATAAAAGATTGGCTTTTGACATTAACTGCCAAGTAGCATTATGTTTGACAAAGGCATCTAATATGTCCATGTACCTTGCTTCAATATAATCCTTATTCTTTATTTGAATAATCTCAGGTAATATAAAAGTGTTATTTATAGTATACTCTTGCCTAAGATAATTTTTCTGTGGCAACTCCTCCTGAAAATATGAGGACTGGTTATTCTTCACATATGTATCCAGCTCATAAACATCTTTTCTATACTTGAAATCAAAATGTATCCATATATTTTCTGCTTTGGTTCCTCTTTCTACCCAGAATTTATGAGGAACATTAGGTTTTATCAATAGTAGGGTTCCTCTTTTTAATTTGTGTGTTGTTTCTTTTGTTTCATAATAAGCTTCGCCTTTAATACAGTACATCCATTCATAATCGTATATTTTTCTATAATTGTTCTTCCATTCTCCAAACCCTTGTTTTCCTACTTTTCTAACATAAGGGTTCAATTCATCAATCATTATATTATCTGTTTTCATCATATTCCCCTGACTTAAAAATCCTTGAATAACTTATGTATTTGTATATAACTATATCACCAATGTCTGATTTTTACAAATCTACTTCTGATTATTCCATTCATGTTTATAAGTAATTACTTATAATATAGACAAAGGAATTTTTATTGGAGGTTTTTTATGAAAAAGACTAATATTTTATTGATAACAAGTGACCAACAGCATTTTAATACTATCGGTGCCTTCAATCCTGAGATTAAGACACCTAATCTTGATCGTCTGGTCAAAGAAGGTACAACTTTCAAAAGAGCTTATTGTCCTAATCCTACATGTACCCCTACTCGTTCTTCCATAATAACAGGTATGTATCCTAGCCAGCATGGAGCATGGACATTAGGCACGAAGCTATCAGAGGATGTACATACAGTTGGTGAAGATTTCAACTCAGCTGGATATAAGACTGCCCTAGTAGGTAAAGCACATTTTCAACCCTTAGCTTCCACTGAAGAATTTCCATCAGTAGAAGCATATCCTATTTTACAGGATTTAGATTTTTGGAAAGACTTCAACACCAATTATGATACTTGGTATGGTTTTAGTCATTGTGAACTTGCAAGGAATCATACTGACGAAGGACATATTGGACAGCATTATGCTCTATGGTTAGAAGAAAAAGGACTTAATAATTGGAAAGATTATTTTAGGAAACCTACAGGGATATTAGACCGAAGAGCAGAAGGGAAATGGGATATTCCAGAAAAATATCATTATGACTCATGGATTTCAGAGAGAACCAATGCACTCATGGAAGAGTATAATAATGCTGACGAACCATTTTTGCTATGGGCAAGTTTTTTTGACCCTCATCCTGATTATATTGTTCCTGAACCATATTATTCTATGTATGACCCAGAAGAGTTGACCTTACCAACTATTACGTTGGGTGAGCATGACAATAATCCTCCTCATTTTGCTATGACACAGTATGACAATGCTGATTTTTCCATCTATGGAGAATCTGGTTATGGCATTCATGGAATGCATACTCATGAGAAAGATGAAAAAACGTTGAGAAAATATCTCTCTGTCTATTATGGTATGGTAACAATGATGGATAAGTATATTGGTAAAATCCTAGATAAATTAGATGAATTAGGCATAGCTGATAATACTATTGTTCTATTCACTACTGATCACGGACATTTTATTGGACATCATGGGTTAAGTGCTAAAGGACCTTTTTTGTATGAAGACATGATAAAAGTCCCATATATAGTCAGGTATCCTCATAAGATTCCTGCTAACAAGTCTAGTAATGCTTTACAGAGTTTAGTGGATATTGCACCAACTTTATTAAGTTTTGCTGATATAGGGATTCCTAGAATAATGACTGGTAAAGACCAAAAAGATGTATGGCTTGGCAAAAAAGATTCTGCAAGAGACCATATCATTTGCGAACATCATCATGAACCTACTACTATTCATCTTAAGACCTATGTGGATGAACGTTACAAATTGACAGTTTATTATAATCAGACTTACGGTGAATTATTTGACCTTGAAAAAGACCCTGAAGAAATTAATAATCTATGGGATAACCCTGATTATACAGAGTTGAAAATGAATTTGATGTTGAAGTATATATGGGCTGAACTAGGAAAAGAACCTATGTGGATGCCTAGGATAGCTGGGGCATAAATATATAAAAAAATGTATTGTAGGACTGAATATGCCTATAATACATTTTTATTTATACTAATAATACATTTATTCTTTTGTAAGTCTAATTACACTACTACCTACTGAACCAGATGCAAGTGCTATGTCCCTTCCACTATCATTTCCCCAATTACAATTATAATTGAGTTCTGGATATGCCCATAGATTATTTATATTGAGTTTATAGGATTCATCACCATTTATGATGTTAACGGCTAATTGTCCCTTTGATTCTACCTTGATACTACTTTTTCTATCCTCAAATGCAACTTGATAAAAGTAAATATTCTCTCTTAAGGCTTTGAAATCATTAGTAAACATTTCTTTTGAATTCTCGTCATTAGTGAATACCATAAAATTCTTGGAACTTTCTTCCCATTTACAGAAAGGTTTTTCTCCATATCTTTCTTCACATATGGGCTTTTTGGAAGCTGTTCCACTAAGTCTACCAATATGATAGTCAGGATATATTGAATATAATCCTTCTTTCTGCCATGTGACTTTGTCTGCACTATTAGGAATATCATATTGTATACCAATCTCGCCTATCTTATCCAGCTTAAGTTTTTGGTTTAATACTTCATAACAATATGATGTCTCTATTCTATTATCGGAATATATTTTAACGATATAATTAACATCACACTCTTCTCTATAACTCTTGTAAATTAAAACTGTAGCACAATCATCTCCGTAATAAGAATATATCTTAGTAACTTTACCATTCTCTTCAAGTGCATCAAAACCAGATATATTCAGATATGGTCCACCAGTTATTAAGGTTTCTCCATCTATAGCAGCTTTTTCAATACTTCCTTCTGCCTTATTAATACTGACTATCATATTTTCAGTTGATGCATTTATGTATTTGTCACTGTCCTCTATACAAGGAATCAAGACTTTTTTCTCTTTGCAAACTGGAATATCTTTTACCATTGTAGGTATTTTATATACATCTAGAAGTTCATTTTGATGATCATAAAACTCTAGAAGTATTTCTGCTCCCTTAATAATACCATCAATCTCTATATATCCTGTTTCTTTCGGATTGATATCAAGTACATTATCAACCTTTTGATATTCATCATTGTCAACTTTATATTTTATAATTAGTTCATTCAAGTTTGTATGATTGAATCTATTTTTAACTGGTATTATAAGCTTTTTATCCATGTAAAGGCATTTTTCAATATCAATCCGTACAGGTGTGAAGGCTTTCTTAGTAAGATAAGCTTCTGGTTTTATTCTCATGAATACATCATGGATACAACCCCATTCTCCATAACCTGTTGCATGTGCTACCGAATGGTTCTGCCATCTTTTCTTGACATTCTCAGGTAAAAAGAAAACATCATCCCCAGCTACCCATATTGCACATCCTAAGGCACCATCAGTATCATAGATGTTTTCCCAGCCATCCTTGATACTTTTACCCCAGTAATTTCTTACATTAGAATCATATTTCTGCCTATTAAGGTCATAACAATTTACATGAGCAAATTCATCATGGAGAACTGGCATACTTACATGACCCAAAAAGTTCTTTTGATACACTTGTTCATAATGCTTACTTATTATATCAAAAGGAAGGGGACAGCTTTTTAAGGTAAAAGGATAGCTGAAGATTATGGGTCTTGTTTTATCAACTTCTTTTATGTAGTCATATTCTAATTTAAAACCCTTTGTTTTTTCATAACTAGATTCATTACCCAAGGACCATATGATTATAGATGTTCTACTACAATCTCTTTGTATCATTTCAGTACCCTGTGAAAGATATTCTTCAGGTTTACAATATATCTCGCAGTCATTGGCACCTTGGAAGCATATAGCGTTTTCCTGTTCTACATATACACCTAACTCATCACAGGCATCAAGCAAATCTTCTGATGCAGGATAATGACTTGTTCTTATGAAGTTGATATTACACTTTTTGTAATCTTCTATTTCCCTGAATAACTCTTCACGAGTCATACTTCTCCCTAACTTATAAGAGACATCATGTCTACATACACCTCTTAATTTGACTTCATCTCCATTAATGTAGATCTTATTATGATCGGTATTATTCTTACCATTAAAAAAGATCTCTCTGAATCCTATATTCCTACAATTTTGTTGTATTTCTTCTCCGTCAAGGTATAGAGACATAACAAGAGTGTATAAGTATGGGTGCTCACTATCCCATTTATTAGGAGAATCAATCTTTAAGGTGATACTTTCCTTAGTTTCATTCTTATAATTCATTTCACCATTTGCAACACTCTTACCACTTCTATCTCTTAAGTCAATAACTATTTTACAATCTGTTGATACCTTATTAAGGGAAATTTCAAGTTCAAGAATACCCGTATTATAATTATCTTCAAAACTTGTTTGGCAATAACAATCTGTGATATGACATTTTTCATATGCAACTAGAAAGACATTTCTCAAGATACCACATATATTGTGATGTGCGTAAAAACTTGCCCATGAAGAATCCCTTTGATTGGTACTCTTATCAGCATTATATAAACCAGTACTGTTTCCTTCTAAATCAGCAATACCAACAACTATAGTAATTTCCTCGCCTGCTTCTACTGTATCAGTTATATAACAATACCATGTTGTAAAACCACCTACATGACTTCTAATATATGCATTATTAATCCAGACTCTAGCATTGGAATAAACACCATCAAATCTCAAAAATACTTCTTTGCCATTATAATCCTTTGGAATCTTAACTGTTGTTTTATAATAGTATTCATTGTTATTGTCAATATCATAACCTTGCATAGCAAGTTCACCGGGAACTATGACACAATTCCAATCTTTTGAATCCAACTTAGTAAAATCATAATCTCTATTATCAGAAGTTAGACTTGGTATATCATCTATTGTTTCAAAAAGGAACTGCCAACCGGTTTCTGAATTAAGACAGATAACTGGTTCTTTGACACCTGCAATTTTCTGTGGTAATGGATTAATTATGTTTTGTACTCTATTCATTATCTTCTTCCTTCCGATTATTGATCCACATGTTTCTATAGGATACTGGAGAAATTCCTACTTGTTTTTTGAACACCTTACAAAAGTATTGAGAACTATTAAAGCCTGTTATGGCACTAATTTTAGTAATAGAATACCCTGTCTCCCATAAAAGCTCCTTAGCCTTGTTAATTCTAATCATGTTAATGTACTCTGAACATTTTATTCCTAATTTCTCTGAAAAATATTTTCTTACATACCTTGAACTGATACCAAATCTTAATGACAGTTCCTCTATGATGATATCTTCGTCACTATTGTTCTTGATATAATCAAGCATCTTATTAATTTTATTATTACTATTAGTTTTACTATATGTTGATTCTGATTTATTATCTATGCAGTTTGACAATATTATATATAATTGTGCTAGTGTAAGATTCAAAAGAGCCTCCATAGTATGGTCTTCATTTAGGCAACGAAAATCTCTTGAAATCTGCTCTAACAACAAGTTTATCTTTGAACAATTCCTTATTTTGTGATAGTTTTCTCTTGAGCTTAGAAAAGAAAAATTCTTAGCAAGTTCTTGGTTAACATTTATACTTATTTCCAGTTGTGTTATTCTGCATGTTCCTTTTATATCCACCATAAAACAATGGTTAGCCCTTGGATTTATTATTATGCAATCTCCTTCTTTCAACTGTATACACTCATTGTCAATATCCATAATACAGCTGCCCTTTGTTACATAGTTGATTTCATAATCCTTATGATTGTGGCTTGCATAATAATAGCGGGAAGGAAACATATATATTCCAGCGTTGATGACTTTGACTCTATAGGTGTCATCACTTATTAATTCAATGATTTTTGTCTGTATATCGTTAACCATAGTGATCTTCCTTTCTAATAGCATACAAAAGCATTAACATAATACAGCTATTACATTACTCCATATTTATCAAAAGATTCTTTGGCTCCCATACCAGCTTTTATAGCATTAGATACCATCTTTTCTTCTGTTGCCTTTTTATAAGCTAGTTTTATTACTTCCTCTTCAACTTCTTTTGGTATCACTACAACTCCATCCATGTCGCCAAAAATGATATCTC
The DNA here is from genome assembly GCF_018141425.1 of Vallitalea guaymasensis. Taxonomy (NCBI): domain Bacteria; kingdom Bacillati; phylum Bacillota; class Clostridia; order Lachnospirales; family Vallitaleaceae; genus Vallitalea; species Vallitalea guaymasensis. The sequence continues at coordinate 4,499,632 of NZ_CP058561.1, read as the reverse complement.
CAGGGTTGACTCTCACTCCTTCTATCTCTATGGGAACACGAATATCAATAACTTTTCCTCTTGGAGCTTGATCTTGAGCATATCTGCCATAAGAGAAACATGGGAAATCAAGTTCCAATATACCTTTTGTATCTCTATGAAATCCATTTACGACAGCACCCACACCACCTAGGATCTTCATTCTAGTACTCATAAGTTCACCAACAAGAGCATAATTAGGTGAAGAACCTGTACATATATAAACTTCATTTTTCTTGATATCATCTAATGCTTCAAGCATTAAACCAAAAGGCTTCTTCATAATAGGGTTCTGTCCGTCAGATAATTCTTCAAAAGCATCTGCTTCAAGGACAGTCATTGCACGTCCTGCTACTATCATATCATCTCTTAGAGGCTGTATTCTCTGAGGTAGAAACTGATGAAAATACTTCATCTTGTCCAGAATATCTCCAATTACTGCTGAATACAACTTATCACGCATTATCTCAAAAAGTTCGTCATCATTTTTCCAAGTCAATTTATCCATAATAATCTCCTATTCCACAACTGCGCCTTGTGCAGCGGATTTACTGATTCTTTTATATGTATTTAGGTATCCATCCTTAATATCTTTTTCTCTTTTCACCCAAGATATACGGCGTTTTTCAAGTTCTTCATCATCAACAAGAAGCTCTATTTTTCTTGAATCTATATCAATCTCAATCAGGTCTCCATCTTTTACAAGTCCAAGAACGCCACCTTCATATGCTTCTGGAGAGATATGTCCAACAAAACATCCCCTATTGGAACCTGAAAACCTTCCATCTGTAATAAGGGCACATGTAGAAGATAGATTCATTCCTTCAAGACACTTCATAGGTCGGTACATCTCAGGCATACCTGGACCTCCCTTAGGTCCTTCGTAGGCTAGAACAACAACTGTACCCTCTTGTACATCACCACTTAGTATGCACTTACAAGCTTCTTCTTCACCAACAAAGACTTTTGCTCTACCTGTAAAACTCATCAAGTTTTCTGGAATTGCCGCAGGCTTAACTACAGCACCTGATGGAGCTATATTACCTGTTAATATTGCGACACCACCTGATGATGCAAAAGGTTCATCTATAGAGCTAACTACCTCTCTTCTATTGGAATGTTCATATCTCTTCAAGTTCTCTTTAATGGTCTTTCCGCTTACTGTCATACAATCGTATAGGTTATCTTCTAATTCCTTTAAAACTGCTGGTACACCGCCAGCTTCATAGAAATCTACCATATCATACGGTGAAGCAGGATATATAGATGCTATCTGTGGGATTTTTCTACTGTATTCATCAAATACTTCTAATGGCAACCAACCCAGTCCTGCTTCCTTATATATTGCCTGCAAGTGCATGATACCATTAGTAGAACCGCCAATAGCAGTTAAAACCATGATAGCATTAGCGATAGATTCTTTGGTTATTATACGCCTCGCTGTTATACCTTTTTTGACAAGCTCCAAGATGGCTTCACCTGTTTTATATGCAAACTGCATTCTTTCTGACATGACCGCTGGAACTGTTGCGCATCCAGGTAAACTCATTCCCATAGCTTCAGCCATACAACCCATTGTATTTGCTGTTCCCAACATTGCACATGAACCTACACAAGGCTCTGCCAGATTCTCTATCATCTTGAATTCTTCTTCTGATATCAACTTCCTCTGCTTCCATCCTATAGCCTCAGTGACTATATTTCCATCATAATGTTTACCTTTATAGGATGCTGGAAACATAGGACCTCCATTACAAAATATTGCAGGAATATCTAATCTTCCAGCTGCCATAAGCAACCCTGGTACGATTTTATCGCATGAACCTAGAAGTACCAATCCGTCAAAACGGTGAGCTCTTACCATACATTCAACTGATGATGAGATTATATCCCTAGAAGGAAGAATATATCTCATTCCTTCATGACCTTCTGCAATTCCATCACATGGAGCTATTGTTCCAAATGTCATTGCTGTACCACCAGCAGCCTCTATTCCTTTTTGCACATGCTCGCACATCTCATTTATGTTATAGTGTCCAGGTGTTGCATTAGTATAGGTGTTAACTATACCAATAAGAGGTTTTTGTAAAGCACTATCAGTAAAACCCATTGCTTTATACAACGCTCTTTTCAAAGCTCCATTATCTCCTTCTAACAAAGGATTATAATAACTGTTGTCCATTTCTACACCGCCTTATTTTGCTTACTAAAAGTCATTTGCCGCAACAACTGGTAAAGTGGCTCCACCATCAATAGTTAAGGTTGTTCCTGTTATGTAATCTGCTTTTTCAGAAGCCAAGTATATTACAGCTTGTGCAATTTCTTCTGTTGAAGCAAATCTTCTCAATGGAAGCTTCTTCATAGCCTCATACCTTATATCTCCTTCATCCCAGCCAACATCAGTATATCCAGGTGCAACTGAAACCATTCTGATACCATGATGTGAAAGTTCCATAGCTGCATTTTTAGTGAATTTAGTTACTGCCGCTTTTGTTGGTCCGTAGATTGTAGCTCTAGGCCAGCAACCGTCAACCTGATTAGAGGAAATATTTATTATTACTCCCTTATGATTGGTTTCTACCATTCTTTTAGCAGCTAACTGACTACAGAAGAATAAGCCTTTCCAATCAATTGATGTCATCTGGTCAAACATTTCTTCAGTAGCGTCCAAAAAGTACATTTCACTACTTATCCCTGCATTGTTTACTAGAATATCAATTACAGGATAGAGCTCATATACCTTGTCAAACATAGCTTTGATATCTGACATCTTAGATAAATCCGCATATACTGAATCAGTTTCAACTCCTAGATTCCTTGCGAATTCACATATTTCATCTGCTGCTTCTTTCTGACTTCTATAGTTGACGATTATATTGTAACCTTCTTCAGCCATGGAAAGGGCTATCTGCTTTCCTATTCCTCTTGTTGCTCCAGTAATCAAAGCTACTTTTTTATTTCCCATATCTATATGATTCAACTCCTTTTGTATTAAGTTTTATGGAATATAGATTTCCGCCGTCGCCTTCTTCGCTTCTTGCTGTAGTAATATATAGCGTATCAAGTTCTTCTCCACCAAATGCACAACAGGTTACATTTTTGTCTGGAACTTGGATGGTATATATTATTTCGCTGGTCTTAGGATCAACGCAGTTTACGGAGTATCCACCCCACATGGCTACCCAGAGTCTTCCTTGGGCATCAATGCACATGCCGTCAGGTGATCCTTTTTCATCTTCAAAGGTGAAGACAGTTCTTTTGTTCCCTAGATTTATTTTATCTACTACATCATAAGCGTCGATTTTTCTAGTAACTGTGTCAATATGATAAAATATTGAGCCATCGTTGTTCCATGCTAATCCGTTAGGAATAGTGAAATCATCGTATTTGGCAACAACTTTGTTTTCATTTATACAGTATAAGGCACCTGCACAGAGAGCATCTTCATCTTGCTCTATTTTCATTGTGCCAATCCATAGATTACCGTATTTATCACATTTACCATCATTGAATCGTAGCCCTTCCATAGAGTCTATTTTTATTAGTTGTGTGAATTTAGTGTTTTTTAGGTCTAGATTATAGATTGTGTCCTTGACAGCGCAGATTGGATTATTATCTGCATCAAGTACAACATCACTAATATAGCTTTCTGTAGGTATTTTTGATATTGTTTTATGTACAGGGTCAAATATGTACAAAAAACGGAACTCGATATCTACGAAATAAACTATTTTATTCTTTTTATCCCATATACAGCCTTCTGCAAGCTTACAATTTAATTTTGCCTCACAGATTAGTCCAGATTTAGCTTTTAACAAATCTTGCACAGCAATCACCTACTATTCTTTTTATTAAGTACTAAACAATTAATCATTATCAATTGATTTAATTTGAGTTTAGCATATTATTTTATGAGATTCTATAAATTTTCGGAAATATTTTGGGGTTTGTTTGTACAGAACGGAACTGGGATAGTTTTTTATTTTTATTACTATTGATTTTTGTATCTCCATAAGTTATAATAGTTTTGGAGATACAAAAGGAGGTGAACATTTGTCTGAGAAAAAAATAGGTCGTCCTACGGATAACCCTAAGAATATTTCAGTACGGATTAGAATGGATAAGACTACAGTTGAAAAACTTGATAAATGTTGTGAGATAGAAAAACTTAACCGTTCAGAAATGATTCGTGAGAGTATTCATAGAGCCTACGATAGCCTAGAGGATAAATAAAAGTGATGGTCGCCTGTAAGCTAACACATCACTTCTATATCCACCACTATCAAAAATAGAGGTAAATCTATTATACCCTGTTTACGATAGTAATTCAAGAATGGAGGTATGATTTTATGTTAGATATCACAGAACATTTTAATGTTTTTGCAGTACATATGTTAGATAAGACTTATAGAGATTTTGTTAATACAGATTTAGAATACCAAGAATTAGATTGCTACTTGGAAAATAACAAAGATAGATTTGAGACAATAATCAATTCCTTAAATGAAGAAAATAGTAAGTTTGTAAAAGAATATATTGTTAAACAATCGGATAAATTAACGTGTGCTAATCAATGCTTATATTTAGCTAGTTATAAAGATTGTATTAAGTTGTTGAAGTTGCTTGGTGAATATAAGAATATCTTTTTCAATGTTAAAAAGTCATCTAATAGAGATTTGATCTATTGGGTGACTTTTTTTAGTTATCTTACATGTAATTAGATCTTCCTAATGAATAATTTTACTGGATTATGTATTACTACAGACCCAAAGGCTAAAATCCACCAATTTCAAGGATTTCGAGATTTTTTCTACTACAACAAGTTTTGTAATATTTAGTTGAATATTGATTTGTCTTGTCTAAAATATCGTCAAAAATCTCTTATGCGTATAGTCTCAAACCCTTGCTATACATAACTTTAAACATGATGACAAATTCTGCACCAATAATTTTATAACAATATAAGATTACTTTTTTTGTTTTCTTCACAAGTATTATAACATATTACAACAAAATTTCTATTCTTATTTATAACTATTTCCTTTCATTATCCCAAGTGAACCTGTGATTATATTAATTTTACTCTTGTAGAAAGAAATAGGATTTAGCTTGATATTAACTGCTATTATTTTTAATCATTTAATATATCACTAATTAAACGACCATCTTCCATGTTTGTCATGGTGTAACAATAATAATTGTTTTTCTATGTTGAATAATAGTTTCTTTTAGGATAAAGCAAAGAAATTAAAATAGATGCGTCTTTAACATCCTTAGGTATAAAGACACATCTATATTGCTTTATTAATTTATTTTGTGATAGACCAATAACATTATTAGTATATTGGGTCTTAGAGCAAAATTTATCTACTACATATATTTTTAAAGCTAGCAAATTTCTTTGACCTAGTAATAAAACTATATAACAGAAAAAGTACGAAAATTCTAAATATATTACTCCTAGTCCAATCTCGCTTTATCGTAAAATTCTTTTCTAATATTTCATCTCTTGTTATGACAATTGATATTAGAACATTTTCTACTTGGATTACCTCATTTATGACATCATCATCAGTCGTAAAATTATGATACTCCTTATATCTACCAGGAATAATTCCTTCTTTAAAGAATGCATATCCTATCTGATCATGATATAGTTCATTAGTGTATACAATTATAACTTTATCATTTCTTTTCCAAATATAATTTACTGATACATCTCCTACATTCTTAATATACAATTCACTGCCAGCCATATCTTCTATTGACTTTAGTGAATAGTTATATAAACTCACTTCCCATATCAATAACCCAAGAATAATAATGACCGGCACTATTTTGAGTAGATACTTAAATTTCATAGAATTCTCCAATCTAACGTTATGTAAATCACATAACTATATTATTTAGTAATTGTGATACTTTCGGCTACTTATCATCAGAAACAACTTAAACCAATATACGCTTTATCATTTAGTTTACAGATATTTTACCAGTCTAAACCAGGATATTGATGAGCATAAAACTCGTTGAATAACCATACCGCGACAGCATTATCTTTTCTAGAAATAAATTGAGGGTAGTATCCATCATAGATATATTCTTGGTAATATGAACTCGATTGTGTTTTTACATAATATTTACCACCTTCAAAATCATCTTTGGTTACAGAGGTATATGGAGAATAAGCCTTTAGCTTATAAAAAGTTGCATCAACCGAAACTGTTTCAGTAAAAGCATCTTTAATCTTACCATTTGCAATTGTTACACCGTAATGACCTAGAATAGCACTAATCAAATTTGTCATCTTTGTGCTCAATTTTGCAAATAATGATAATCCTTGCCCTACAAAAAATGCTATAGTTATTGATACTATTGTAGACAATACATCATATTGTTCACCATTAATTACGTATGACACATCATCAGTATCATAGATTTGATACCAAGTTGATAAATCACTATCAATGGTTCCAACATATGGATCAATATAATCCTTATAGTTTACCTTTCCATTATAATACCATGTAGCGCTTGTGGCCATAGGCATTTGTACATCTGAAGCAGATAGTTCGCCATAAACACTTAGTCTATTATTTGCTTTTGGTATTGAAATTATCTTTTTTAATCTCTTGTTCTTTTTGGCATTATGCTCAGATTTTAAAAATCCTTTATTAACATTCTGTTTTTTTAATATACTGATATTGTCTTCATACACATAATGTTTTATCTCTTCATTTTTAAAGTCAATTACATCTTCTGCGATTAAAACTCCATTAGTTAATTGCTTACCTGTCATAGTTCCATCTTGATTATAAGAGTAAGTGATAACATTTAGCTCATCATTTTCACCTTTTACTATTACTTCAATTTGATCTGTTAAATCCTGTACTTCAGCAGCATTTGAACTAGATATATTTAATGTCAAAATACACACCATAAGTATAAGACTAATTATTTTTTTTACATTCATAAATATTCTCCTTTATATATTATGTTATACACACAAAGAAATAGTATATAAACATATTCTTTTTTATTATTATGTTTGCTCTGATAAGAGCAAATAGGATTAAGCAAATAATAAAGTATTAGATTAGTTTAAATACCAACAATAACTTTCAAAAGTAAACATGTTCTTGTTAGTATAGGTAAATATTTCAGATAATTATCTCAATACATTGTATAATAAAATAAATATTTAGTCAATATGTTAATTAGACAAAATTATATATTTTTTGTTATGTTTAGTCAAATAAAGTTATTAAAAACAAGTATTAAAAACAAAATTAATAATTTTTATTCATTTCTATAACAGCAGTTATCACACCTTGCCTTATATAGTCCTTACATGCTAATTATTTAAGCAATATACATTAATTAGGCAATGTATTAATCTTGACAAATGACCCCACATTAGTTATTATAATAATGTACCCACAAAAGAGAGGTGAAAAATAAGTTGGAGAACAAAAAAATTGGTCGTCCTACTGATGCACCTAAGAATAAAACTATAAAATTTAGGATTGATGATGAAACAGATAAAAAACTAGAATATTGTAGCAAAAAACTTAATGAAAGCAAATCTGAGATTCTAAGAAAAGGTGTTTGTAAAGTATATGATGACCTAAATAACAAATAAGAGTTCTGCCGCCCTGGAAAGCATACAAAACTCTTATTACCCACCTTAAATGAAGAAAATAGTAAGTTTGTAAAAGAATATATTGTTAAACAATCGGATAAATTAACGTGTGCTAATCAATGCTTATATTTAGCCAGTTATAAAGATTGTATTAAGTTGTTGAAGTTACTTGGTGTAATATAAGAATGATGATTATTTATTATAATATTAAATCATGATGGATTTAATATTGATGTTGATATAGATGAAAATATATTAGCAAACAAATAATTTATCTATAAATAGCAAGTTTTCTCTGCCTCAAAAACTTTGACTTATTCAATTTGTTTCCTTCTAAAGAACATGTTATAAGTCACATTATTAAACCATTATTAATAAATAAAATATGCGCCAGTTAAATATTTATTATGTAAAAAAAGCAGATATGAATCAATCTGCTTTTTCTAATACCATCAACTATCCATCCTAAAAACAATAATTCTCTCCAAAATTATTATCCCAATAAGTCTCACCATTAACAGTATAATATATCACATACTGTGAAGCAGCACTTGAAGTTGTATCTATGCCATTTTCCTCTAAGTCAATATACCATGATTCAGTACCGTTTGAATAACTACTGTGATAAGTACAATCATAATCCTGATATGTTGCCCAACCATCATTAGTAACACGTACTCTAACAGTTTTATTGTATCCAAGATTTTTTAGATAAAACCATAGATCCTTGGAGCTACTATAAAACTTACTCTCACCTATATTACATTTTGATAATTCAACTTGATGTTTTGACTGGCTAAGATAATAATTATTACCATTGTTATTATCCCAATATGTATTACCATTAACCTCATACTTGATAGCGAATTTACAATAGTTGTCTCCACAATATTGATACTTTACTCTAGTAGTATAAGGTGTATCATATTTCCATATTTCATAACCATTAGGAAGTGTTTTATAATAATGAGCTGATACATCACTCCAATCAGTATCGTTATACATGAAATGAACTGTTACTTTTTTATCATAAGCCAAGTTTTTAACGTATATGTAACCTGATGATGAATAACCTTTAATGTAACCTTTGTAACCATAATCCATATGTAGTTTCGCAGAGTATAATTGTACGTTTTCAGTTTGTGATTGTGCATAAGAAGTAATGTTTAGTATGTTAATAGTCAGTATACAGCAGATAAGAAAACTTGCGATGTTTAATGTTTTATTTTTTAGCATCATAATTCCTCCTTGTATTATTTTTTACAATATATATATTATTCCTCACTTTTTAATTTGTCAATATATTTTTCTTATTTATATAAATATATTCTATTGTCATACTTTACTTTATTAATATAAATATTGTTTCTACAATTATGGTATGGACAAAATCTATAGATTGTAGAATTAAGTATTTAGGGTGTTTATCAATAATCAACATTCTAAGTTTATATGCATAAAAATACATTTAACATAGTTATATTAACTACATCTCAAAGCATCACAACTGCCTTTAACACTATGGTTTACGGTGTTTAGTGTCAATCAATAATACATTTTAATACTAATTTTTATATGCTATAATAATTCATATAAATACTATTGGAGGTTGCTTTATGCCAAAATTTGAAATTATGTGTGATAGCGCATGTGATTTACCTGATTACCTAATCGAAGAATATGATATTAATATAATACCTTTTTATATATCCTTTGATCAGGAAAATTATTTACGGGAAAGAATTGACATAACTATAGATGAATTCTATGATAAATTATATAATAACTTTCCAAAAACATCATTGCCTTCCGTACAAGATTATATTAATAAATTTACGCCCTATGCAGAAGAAGGGAAAAATCTATTATGTATAACCCTCACATCCAAGTTCAGCGGTTCTTATCAATCTGCTGTAAATGCTCGTGAGATCATATTAGAGAAATATCCTGATTTTAATATAACTATTCTTGACTCTAGGTTATGTACAGCTCTACAAGGTTTATTCGTTGTGGAAGTTGCAAGAATGAAAAATGATGGATTATCTCTTGAAGAAGCACTTTTAAAAACAGAAAAAATAATACCTACAGGTAGGATAATGTTTACCATAGGTACACTTGAATACATGCAAAAAAGTGGAAGAATAGGAAAAGTTAGTGCCATAGCAGGTAATATACTTAATCTAAAACCACTTATCGTTGTTAGAGATGGTGAATTATTTCCTTACGGTACAATCCGTGGAAGGAAAAAAGCACTTAAGAAAATAGTTGCTATGACGAAAGAACACTTCAAGAAAACTGGTGAAGACATAGATGATTATAATTTCTGTATAGCTAGAGGACATCATACTGATGAAGCTGAAAAAGTAGCAGATAAAGTTAGAGACCTAGGTGTAAAAGGAGATATGCCTTTCTATCAAGTAGGTTCTACAATAGGAACTAGTTGTGGTCCTGACCCAGTTGGAGTTATTTTTATTAAAAACTATAAATATGTATAATTTCTTGATTTATTGATACAAATATAGTATAATTTTTATTAGTTTAAGGGAGTAGCTTGAAAACTTGGTCTAATGAATGCCAAGTTGAATAGTCAGTCGTCATTACGGTTTATATACCCGGCTGATTAACCATTTGATAACTATGCTTATTATTATATTATCATATAAGTATTATTATAAAATGAAAGCGAGACTTTTACTGTTTAATACAGTAGAAGTCTTTTTTTGTCACAAGCTATTCAATATGTCTAGGAGGATAACATTAATGAAAGAATTTTCACCCTATTTGCTATTTTTGATTGGTTTCATCATGATTATTAAAGGCAGTGATTGGTTCATAGATGCTACCATATGGATAGCCAAAGTATTAAAAGTACCCAATATCATAATAGGCGCAACCCTAGTTAGTATATGTACTACTTTACCAGAGGCAATGGTATCAGGAAGTTCAGCTATTAATGGAAATGCAAGTATAGCGTTTGGTAATGCTCTAGGTTCAATTGCTTGTAATACTGGTTTTATACTGGGTCTAACAATTCTTTTATCAAGACCTGAGATCAAGCAAAAGAAAAAGCTTCGTAGAACAGGATTATTCCTAGTATTTTTATTAAGCTTATTGACTGTTTTTTCTCTTGTATTCGGAGAAATAGCAAGAGTCACAGGATTTATGTTTTTAGGTATTTTAGTACTCTACTTATATAACAATGTGAAAGATGCTAAGATGAGTAGTAGTGAAATCAAGCAAGATGAAGAAATCGAAGTTACAAGAAGTATTATTATCAAAAACATGATATTATTTGCTATAGGTATCACTTTTACAATCATCGGTGCTAATCTTTTAGTTACTAATGGTGAAAAAATCGCTAAGATGTTAGGTGTACCAGATATAATCATAGGTGTTACCCTTACAGCTTTTGGTACTTCCCTACCAGAGTTGGTTACTGCTATTACAGCTATAGTTAAAAAAGCTCATGATATATCTATTGGTAATGTTCTTGGTGCCAACATACTTAATATCATATTGGTTATTGGTTTATCATCTAGTATATTACCATTCAAGATTCAACCTAGCTGGTTAAGCTATCATATACCATTTGTATTTGCTATAGTACTTTTACTTGTTGCATTTACTTTATTTAATAAAAAAAGATTTCACCGTTGGAATGGAGTACTAATGATTGCTACTTACTTTGCTTACATCTATTTCTTAGTATTCTAATTTAGAAATAATTAGATATATTTTATCAAAAAAATAAATTGTTGTATAATAAAATCCTGGGCTAACATCCAGGATTTTATGTTAAGCAAAATTTCTAATGGAGTAAAAAATTTGCAAAACGACTATTTTATTTTTGCTATCTCTTTGGCTTTCTTATCGCCAAAAATATAGTATACAAGTCCAATTACGATCAATAACCCACCTATCACTTTTCCAGTTGAAAAAATTCCTGATTTTGCATAATCAATTAAGATTCCTGTAATCATCTGTCCTAAAAAAATAAGTATGGTAACATACACTGCTGATATTTTGTTGATTAAGAGGTTATTTAAACATATGATAATTGAACCTATCACTCCACCTAACATATAGTAAAATGGAGTATCACCTAATTTATTAAAAGAAAAGTCAAATACGAATCTATTCAAAATCAGGAAAAATATGATTGAACTTATTAATCCTACTAGATAATTAGTTATACTTGACTGAATTAACCCTACTTTTGTTGCTAGATTTCCATTAATTGATATAGAAACAATAACTAATGCCCCTGCTAATAATGCCAGTATAATGTACATTACAGACCTCCTAAAAAGATTTATAAAACAATCATTACGATAATACCAATACTCATTATTGCTATACCAGTTAATTTTCTTATATTTATTTTGTTTTTCTTGACTCCCAATAGTCCAAAGTGATCGATACACATAGATGCAATCAACTGCCCCATCAATCCTAGACTGATCGTTAATGCTGCACCTAATTTATCAAAACATACATTGTTCATTGTAACATTGAATATACCAATAGCTCCTCCGAGAAATAAATATTTTGGAATACCTTTTATACTCTTTATTTTATTACGACTAATTAAGAATATGATACTTGTACCTATCAAACCTGCTAAATGTATTATAATCAATGATTCATTATTTCCTATCTGTTGAGACAATAGTCCATTAAATGAAATCATAAGAGCGATTAAAACCCCGTTAAATATAGCTACAAATTCAAACATAGATGCTCCTCTCAATTTGGATAAGCTATCTTAAAGATTAATTACAAATCTATAAGATAAGTATTTACAAATTACATGTATTAAGATATCATTTATGATACAATATGTAATAGGACATATGTCATAGGAGTTGATTTTTTTGCAAACATATAAAGATATTGAGTTATTCAACATATATAATAAGAAGTATAAATTATATGATATATTCGGGGATGACCTAGATAATTATTATGAATTTCATCTATTTGAAAAGGGTGAATTGATATGTAAGATGGATGAACCTGTTTATTATTTCTACCTTTTGGTAGATGGTAAGGCGAAGGTATTTACCATGTCAGAGGATGGAAGGATTTTGTTACATGAATTCTATAAATCCATAAGTGATTTTGGTGACATTGAAATTCTTAATAACACTAACTACGGGAGTAATGTTGAAGCTATTAAGCAAAGTTTGTTTATAGCTTTTCCTGTTAATTATATAAGTTCTATATGTATGAACAGGAAAAAGTTTTTACAGTATTTATGTGTTAATTTAAGTAGGAAATTTATGAGTAGTTCTAAGAAAAGTTCTTATAATATTTTGTATCCTCTTAAGAATAGGTTGGCTGCGTTTATATTGGAGCATATAACTGTAGAGGGGCAGCGATTGATAACGCTTACTTCTTCTTATAAAGAAATTGCTGAATCACTTGGAACGAGTTATCGTCATTTGTATAGGTGTTTGAATGAATTGAAGTTATTGGGTCTTATTGAGATTGAGGGTAAGCAGATTAGGATTGTTGATGAGGTGAATCTTAGAAAGCTAAGTAAGGAATTATAGATTTAGTAAAATATTTTTAATAGTTCAAATGAGTCAGAAAAAATGTTTTGTTCTGACGTGGTAATTGCAAAATAGTATATGTATATGTTACGCCAGCTACTTGCTCGTCCTGAGCTCTATAAATAAAACAGGACATCGAGTCCAGTTTTATTTCTGACAGTCCAGTAGGGCTGTCAGGTTAAAAGCTGGGTTCGGCGTCCTGCCTCACTACTCCACATATACATATACTATTTTGCTTGTAGTCCCTTCAATGTTATCTCAAAGCATTTTTTCTTCGATTTAGTATGACTTATGGCTAACACAAAGATATTATTTAATACTTATAGAAAAACATAAATTATAAAAAGATATTAGTAGTAATTATCTTATTTCTTTAATATCTTAGCTAATTCCCCAGTGATAACAGGTATAATTGCTAATCCTACTGCTACGCCCATTTGAGTTATGTCTAATGGGAATGTTCTGAAGACAGGTTGTAGGACTGGTATATATACTACTCCTATTAATAGAAGGATAGCTATTAGTACTGAGTAATTTAAGTATTTATTTCCTAGGAAATTCATTTTGAATATTGATAGTGTTTCTGATCTTGCTGAGTAGGCTCTAAGCATTTCGCCTATGATTAGAGTAACGAAACATAGGGTTCTTGCTATGGTAAGTTTGGTATCACTGTCTACGTCACCTGCTAGAATGAATCCTAATTGGTAAGAGACAAGTACTGCTATGGTTAGACCTATGCTTTGGAAAGCTAATGCTATACCCATTTGTCGGTCGACTATAGGTTCTTTGGGGTTTCTAGGTTTTACATTCATTATTCCTTTTTCGCCTTTTTCAAGTCCTAGTGCAAATGCTGGAAATGAATCGGTAATAAGGTTTATCCATAGGAGTTGAATAGGTACTAGTGGAACTTGCCAACCTGATAACATGGCAATGAATATTATTAGAATCTCGCCAATGTTACAGGATAGTAGAAATCCTACAAATTTTCTGATGTTACTGTAGATGATTCGTCCTTCTTCAACTGCGTCTACGATACTTGCAAAGTTATCGTCTGTCAAAATCATGTCAGCTGCTTCTTTTGAAACGTCTGTTCCTGTGATTCCCATGGCGATTCCGATATCGGCTTTTTTTAGTGCTGGGGCATCATTGACACCATCACCGGTCATAGCTGCAACTTCGCCGTTTGATCTTACAGCTTCTACGATCCTGACTTTATGTTCGGGTGAAACTCTTGCAAATACACTGGTGGTTTTGACTTTTTCTTTTAGTTCTACTTCGGAGTAATCGTTGATCTGTGCACCTTCCATAGCTTGTTCTTCGCTATCGATGATACCTATTTGTTTTGCTATTGCGCTACCTGTAACTATGTGGTCTCCAGTTATCATGACAACTCTGATTCCTGCATCTTTGCATAATTTTACTGCATCTTTGGCTTCTTGTCTTGGTGGGTCTATCATGCCTGTAAGACCAACAAAGATTAGATCGTTTTCTTCATTTTCTAATTGGACATCTTCATTTACTTCTTTGTATGCAAATCCCAAAACCCTTAGAGCATTTTTTGCGAAATTTTCATTGACTTCACTAATTTCATCTTTGTGTTCTTTGGTTAGTGGTTGTGGTTTGCCATCTATTATTATTCCTTTACATCTGGATAATATTACATCAGGTGCGCCTTTTGTAAACATAGTGAATGTTCCTTCAACATTATGAAGTGTGGACATTAGCTTTCTATCAGAATCGAAAGGATATTCTTTTAGTCTTGGATATCTGTTATTAAGCTCATCCCTGTCGTATCCTGCTTTGGCTCCTAGAACTATGAGAGCACCTTCTGTTGGGTCTCCGATTATTTCTTCGTCTTTTAATCTTGAATCATTACATAGAATTCCTGCCATGAACATTTTATCTAGTAATTTATTATCTTTTCCGCCACTAGTTATGTCTCCAGCAGTTTTATATCCTGTACCAGATACTTCCCAATGGTTAGTTCCATCAAATACTTTTACAACGGTCATTTTATTTTGTGTCAATGTACCTGTTTTGTCAGTACATATTACAGTTGTACTTCCAAGTGTCTCTACTGCTCCTAGACGCTTCATGATTGCGTGTCTTTTTATCATCCTCTGCATACCCATTGCAAGAACTACGGTAACAACTGCTGGCAGACCTTCTGGTATTGCAGCGACAGCTAGACTTACTGAGGTCATCAATACTTCGATGAAAGGCTGATTCCTTAGTAAACCAAGTACAAATATGATTGCACATACAATTATACATACTATACCTAATAATTTTCCAAAAGCATCCAGCTTCTTTTGTAGAGGTGTCTCTTCTGAAACAGCTTCATTAAGCATAGAAGCGATTTTTCCAATCTCCGTTTCCATTCCAGTACCAACGACTATTCCTTTACCTCTACCATATGTAACGATAGTACTCATATAGGCACAGTTCAATCTATCAGCAATCTGAGATTGTTCATCCAATAAAATTTTTGCATCTTTCTCCACTGCAACTGACTCTCCAGTAAGAGCAGATTCATCAATCTTGAGATTAATGCTTTCTGTTAATCTTATGTCCGCAGGTATATAGTCTCCTGCTTCTAATTCAACAATATCTCCAGGCACTAATTCTTTTGAATCAATACTGGATATCTTACCATCTCGTATGACTTTTGCTCGTGGAGCAGCCATCTCTTTTAATGCTTTCAAGGCATTACTAGCTTTCCTTTCTTGTATAATTCCAAGGGCAGCATTCAGTATGACGATTCCAATGATAACTATTCCATCAACTACTTCACCTATAGATATTGATAAAATACTTGCAGCTATTAGTATAAGTATTATAAAACTGCTGAACTGTTCAATAATCATCTTAAACAATGTCTTGCCTTGTTTTTCTTTCAAGCTGTTGGGACCGTATTTTGTTTGTCTTTTGCTTACTTCTTTGCTATCTAATCCGCCGCTTATGTTAACGTCTAAATCAGCTGCAACATTATCTACATCCATTGAATAATATTTAGCCACCTTAATCCTCCTATTCTAACAATTACAGTTAGCTCCTAATAAAACCAACAATAATATGATAATACCAAATAATGTTAAAAAAATAAAGCTTTAGTATGATTATTTTATTATTTATCCTCTTTATTATTGTGTTCAAGACTATAAATAATTATTAGAAATAAAAAAAAGACATGCTATATATTATAAAGCTATTATTTTATAAGACTTAACACTATAATGCATCTCAGAAAAAACTATAAAATATATTAGTTATTTCTATTATATCATTGCCAACATATTCCACTTATGTAACAATGTAACCATAATATAGAGTGAGCGCTCGTTCTATAAATGCATGTACAGTAATATAATGTTATATAGGTACATTCAACTGTATATGTGTTATATGAAAGGAGGAGATTATGTGACACAGGAATTAACCAAAGCGAACATTAATCTTTATGCTGTACTTCGAAACCTTGAAGACTTATGTGAATTGGATAAGGATATGAAAACCCTTATAAAAGACATAAGCATGAGGATTAAGTTTGTTGTTAAGAACGGTCCAAAAGGATATTTATCCTTTGAAGACGGCACATGCACGTTTAGTAAGATTCTAGACAAATGTAATATTATCCTTTATTTCAAATCTCCACATCATTTCAACCAAATGATTGATGGAAAAGCTAATCCAATACCTCTTAAAGGACTCACAAAAATCAGCTTCCTCAAAAATGAATTCATAACTCTCACAGACAAACTGTCCTATTACTTGAAACCTACTCCATCTCTATTAGAAAACGAAACTTATCTGAAAAATAATACCATACTAACTGCTTACACTGCTTTTTTTGCTCTTGCACAAGTCGGGAACACAGATCCAATAGGAAAACTCAGCGCCAAAAGAATACCAGATGGAATTATCAATGTATCAATAACGGAAAGTAATACGGGAATACATCTTATCGCAAAGAATGGTCATCTGAAAGCAAAGAAAGGATTATCTTCTAATAACAGGGCTTCCATGACCTTCTCAGATATTATCACCACTAATAAGATATTAACTGGTCAGATAGACACCTATTCTTGTATTGCAACTCAAAAGCTTCAAATGAAAGGTTATATTCCTATGCTGGACAATATGAACAAATTACTTGGTCTGGTATCATCCTATCTACAATAAAAAACTATTATTTCTCTTAGAGTAAGGAGGTCAAACAATTGCAAACCTATACTTATAATGAAAATCAAAAGCTGTTCAAGAAAGCTTTGAATTTAATACCTACAGGAGTATATGGACACTTGGGTCCAGCTGAAGGTTGTTTTATACCAGTACAAAGCTACCCATTTTTCTCATCTAGAGCAAAAGGAGCTTATTTCTGGGATGTGGATGGTAATCGTTTCATTGACTATATGTGTGCATATGGTCCCAATGTTCTAGGCTACAATGACGAAGATGTTGATATGGCAGTTGCAGAGCAAATGAAGCTTGGTAACTGTACAACTGCTCCCTCTTCCATCATGGTGGATTTTGCTGAACTTCTGGTTGATACTGTAGAGATGGCTGACTGGGCATTTTTTGCTAAAAATGGTGGAGATGTCACAAGTTTTGCACTTATGATTGCAAAAGCAGCTACTGGAAGGAAGAAAACCATTCTTGTTAATGGTGGTTATCATGGGGTAGCCCCTTGGACACAGAAATTAGGTTATCCGGGTATCTGTAAAGAAGATGTGGTAAATAACATCTACGTAGACTGGAACAACTATGAACAAGTTGAAAAAATCGTTAAGGAGAATCCTAATGATATAGCCTGTTTCATGGCAACTCCTTATCATCATCCAGTATTTACTGACAACGAATTACCCGAAAAAGATTACTGGCAGAAAATCAGGAAACTATGTACGGACTATGGAATAGTATTAGCTATTGATGATGTTAGATGTGGATTCAGATTAGATATGAAAGGTTCAGATCATTACTTTGGTTTCAAAGCTGATTTGATGTGTTTCTGTAAAGCTCTTGGTAATGGCTATAATTTTTCTGCATTATGTGGAACAGATGCCCTGAAAGATGCAGTTTCATCAGTTATGTATACTGGAAGCTACTGGTTGTCTGCTGTACCATTTGCCGCTGGTATAGCATGTATTAAGAAGTTAAAGAAACTGGATGGACCAAAATTGATGCAGGATAAGGGTAAGAAACTCACTGATGGCTTAGTGGAGATAGGTAAAAGTTATGGTTTTAATCTAAAAGTGACAGGAGTTCCATCTATGTGGTACATGAGAATTACTAACGATGATTCTCTAACCCTTCACCAAGAATGGGTTTCAGAATGTGTTAGAAGAGGTGCTTTCTTCGCTAACCATCATAATCTATTCATTAACTGTGCCCTATCTGATGAAGATATAAAACTAACCCATGAAATAGCAGACGAAAGTTTTAAAGTAGTAAAAAATAATCATAAGGAAATATAGATATTTCTTGGAAAGGAGATAATTATGCCATTAACTGACATAGAAATAAAAAACCTAGAGAAAAAAACACATGAATTACGTAGTCTATGCGTTGACACTGTTGTTTGGGCAGGCAGCGGACATATAGGTGGTTCCCTAAGTGCAATGGACATCTTAACTATACTATATTATAAATACCTGAACATTGACCCATCAAAACCTCTATGGGAGGATAGAGACCGTTTTATTCTAAGTAAAGGTCATATTGGTGTAGGTTTCGCACCAGTCCTTGCTGACAAAGGTTACATTGATAAAGAACAACTGAAAGAATATAATCACACAGGTTCTGAACTTGGTATGCACCTTGATTCCAACAAAGTTCCAGGAGTGGATGCATCTACTGGTTCATTGGGTCATGGTCTGCCAATAGCTGTTGGTATGGCATTAGCTGCACGTATAAACAACAAAGATTACAAAACCTATTGTCTACTTGGTGATGGTGAATGTGATGAAGGTTCTGTATGGGAAGCAGCAATGTCAATTGCTCATTATAAAATAACCAATCTGGTAACTATAGTAGATAGGAATCGTTGTATGATTGATGGTCCAACAGAAAATGTTATGTCTCTTGAACCATTTGCAAAAAAATGGGAAGCATTCGGTTTTATTGTAAAAGAAGTAGATGGTCATAATTTCACTGAACTATCAGAAGCCATTGAATACGCATTAGCAGAAGATAAAGCTCCTGTTGTCATCATTGCAAATACCATAAAAGGCTGTGGCATTGATTTTATGGAAGACAACTATAAATGGCATTATGGTGGACTTAATTCTGAAAAGATAGCACAGAGTAAAGAAAGCTTGGAAAAATATTATAAAAAACGTGTGAAAGGAGCATAGACTATGGGTGGTTTAACATATACAATGCTTGATACAACTAATCTTTCAACAGCTGAGATGTATGGTAATGTTCTATGTGAATTAGGCAAAGAACATCCAGAGATTGTAGGACTTTCAGCAGACCTTGCCAAATCTACCAAAATAGGTTTGTTTGCAGAAAAGTTTCCAAATAGATTCTTTAATACAGGAATAGCTGAACAAAACATGTTTGGTATTGCTTCTGGTATGGCAAAATGCGGTCTTGTTCCTTTTGTATCCACTTTTGCAATCTTTACTTCCATGAGAGCACTGGACCAAGTACATACAGACATATGTTATCAGAATCTAAATGTAAAAATGATAGCTACTCATGCAGGATTGTCTTTTGGTCAGGCTGGAACAACTCATCATTGTACAGAAGACATTGCTATAATGCGTTCAATGGCTAATCTAAAAGTTATTGTACCTGCTGATGGTATGGAAACTGCTAATGCAGTTGTTCAAGCTTATGAAACAGAAGGTCCTGTATATATTAGAATCAACAGAGGTTTTGACCAAAAAGTATATGAGAATACTGATTATGATTTTAGAATCGGCAAAGCTCATCAATTGACGGATGGTAATGACTTGACTATCATCGCCTGTGGTTCTTGTGTATATCAAGCTATAGAAGCCACAAAAATCCTTAGCAGTGTTGATGGTATCAAGGCAAGAGTCCTTAATATGCATACAATAAAACCTATAGACAGAGAAGCTGTGTTAAAAGCAGTATATGAGACAAGAAGAATCATAACCGTTGAAGACCATAATGTAATGGGTGGTCTTGGAAGCGCTGTAGCTGAAGTAATCATTGAAAGTGGAAAAGGATGTGCCTTCAGGAAACTTGGTATTCCAGATACCTTCTCCATCATAGGTCTTCATGAAGATTTGATGGCTTATTATGAAATAGATACTAATGGAATAGTAGAAAACGTTCGAAAACTGATTGGTTTGGAATTTGAAGAAGATGAAGATTGGGAAGACGAGGTGTAGATAATGGCTACTAGAGAAGATATTTACGCTAATAAAATATTTCTTAACGCAGTACTTCCATTAGTTAAAACGATTATCTCATCAAATGAAAAGTATGCAAAGAAATTCAAAAATAAGAACGGAATAGTTGGTGTAAGTGCAAAAGACCCTGATGGAAAAGTTGGCACTCATTATATCATTGAAAATGGGGATTTCACAGTTGTAAAAGGTCCTAATGACAAATGTGATGTTGAGCTTGAATTTCGCAGTATAAAAGACCTTAATGACTTTTTCGCAGGTAAGAGCAAAAAACTCCCTAAGATAAAAGGCTGGTATCATGTTGGTCTGCTTACTGCTACTCTATCAGTTCTTATGTATATGGCTAAATTACTTAGTGTCACCGAACCTCCTCAAAACGATGATGAGAAAGATTTAATTGTAAAATTATATTTTTCACTACTATCAACTGGTATAAGTCAGCTTAATAAGACAGGTCATCCAGATGTATCAAAATGGGTTAAGAAAAGTCCCGACCGTATTTTTGCATGGAAAGTGACTGGAAAACCTGAACTCTCTTCTTATATAAGGATAAAAGCAGGAAAATCCAAAGCTGCACGTGGAGAATATAAACGTTCCAAGCCATTTTTTACTATGCGTTTCGATTGTACTGATAGTGCACTTGGAACACTTTTAGGCATTGATGATATGATTGAAGCTACTATAACAGAAAAACTGATTATGGAGGGTGCACCTGAATTTGGAGCACAACTTGGTGAATATATGTTACTTGTCGGTTCCTATGCAAAAGGAAGTTGATTATATTTCAATAACTTTGGAAAGGAATGTATTAACATGAAAATAAGGTCATTAAGTCACGTAGGAATTACAGTCTCTAATTTTGAAGATGCTGTAGACTTCTATAGCAAAACTTTTGGTTTTAGATTAATCAGTGAACAGTCATTGGGAAAAGAAAAAGTTAACAAATTATACGACTTATATCAATTAAAAAATGCAAAAGTCCGTTTTGGTTTTTTACGAGCTCCAAAAGGTGGTGTGGTCGAGATATTTGAATTCTTCCCTAGTGTACCTAGCGAACATCCAGTATGGAATAAACC
This sequence comes from Vallitalea guaymasensis, assembly GCF_018141425.1. Lineage (NCBI taxonomy): Bacteria > Bacillati > Bacillota > Clostridia > Lachnospirales > Vallitaleaceae > Vallitalea > Vallitalea guaymasensis. The sequence goes on along the minus strand of NZ_CP058561.1, from coordinate 4,477,959 downwards.
AGGACCAACACATTTCACTTTGGATGTAAAAAATGTTAAGAAGTGGTATAATGTATTAAAGGCTAAGGGCATAACATTTTTATGCGAACCTCAAAATACTGATGGCACTGAGTGGGTTTTCATGAAAGACCCTGACGGGAATCTCATAGAACTTATCGATCTGAAATTGAACTATACAATAATAAGAGTCATAGGAGGATTAGTCGGTTACATAATGTCAAAGACAAAATTCAAGAAATATTATTAGTATATATTTATTACATGTTTTTTTGTTTACAAAGGGGGTTAAAATGAATACTACACTAAACACTAAAGAAATTACTGGTAGAACTAAATATCATAAAAGTACTTTTGATAAGATATCTGAAGAACGCAAACAACGGATTATGGATGTTGCAACTGCGGAATTCGCTGCAAATGGATATAATGCATCTAACATCAATACAATAGCAAAAAAAGCAGAAATAAGTATTGGATCAATGTATAGTTATTTTGCCTCCAAAGAAGATTTATTTCTAACAATTGTGGATGAGTGTTTTGGGGTTCTAGAATCAGTGTTATATTCTATAGACATTGAAGAAGGTGATATTTTCTATATCCTTGAGAAACTGCTGAGAGCTTCTAGACATTATGCAATCAAATATCCTGAATTCAATCAGATATATCTTGATGTCACTACTCAAGCATTAAGCAAATTTTCTAATAGACTCTCTCATAAATTAGAAGACATAACAGCTAATTTTTACATGGATATACTGGAATCTGCAAAAGTAAGTAATCTTATTGATAAGAATATGAATTACAACGTAGCTTCTTTTTGCATTGATAATCTGATTATCATGTTTCAATTTTCATATACATCTGATTACTACAGAGAGCGCATGAAAATATTTACAGGATACGATACTATTGATAATGAAGAAATGGTTATCAAAGAAATCCTGCAATTCATGAAAAAAGCTCTATTATAATAACCACAAAACAAACCCCAATGCATTAAAAATTCTATGCATTGGGGTCTATTATTACATACAATTACTTCTAAAATGTTGGAAGATTATCCAGATTATTATCTGTTGTTCCATCTGGATCAGCTCTTAGAAACTCTACACCATTTTTAGCTCTACTTACGTTAACGCCATCAATCTGATTTTCTTGAGCCATCTTAATAGCATCTTCGATAGGATAAGAGTTACCATCATCAAGCATAACATTTGTTATCTTACCATAACCATCTTTTCTTACTTTAGTGATTCTAGCTTTTTCCATTGAAATCCTCCTTTATAGTACAAAGCTCACTCTCTTTGATAAGCAATGTAATTATGTCAGTAGATTACTTTTGATAAATTAATAATTACACTCTTATTTTGTACCATTTAAGGAAAAATATTCATTAATTTGTATTTTATAGAATATATGAACTAAACATAAATCTTTTTAACATATTCTGATGTGAATAAACTTAATACACTGCCGTATTTCAAAGAAAATCTTAGTATACTTCCAACAGAATAATTCTCATTGCTATCAGTTACATCCAATATCAAGTGATCACTGCTGGAACCGATAATTTCAACGTTTTTATCACCTGGCAATATATCTGTAGGATCAACATCCTGCCTTCCAATAGCACATATAGCTCTTTTTCGTATACCTTTATCATTGAAGGAAGGTACATTACCAAAAGCATCCATACCAATAGTACCTATAGGCAATGATGGTTTATCCTGCAACTCTATTATCTCACATTGTAGAGTCATTGCATCTTGATAAGTATCTTCAATGGTATTTCCATAAGCTGTCTCTCTTCCAAGTACAATTGATTCTCCCAGCCTTAATTGATTAATTCCTTTTGGCATATCTCCTTCTTCAATCAGATGTAGACTACTAGAATTTCCTCCCGACACCACTTTCAGATTCAATTTGTATTTCTTTCTAATAGTCTCTTTCAAAGTTAATAGACGCTGAAGATTAGATTTCTCTGGAAGAATACCACCGTAACATGTTAGATTAGTTCCTATTCCAATCAAGTCGATATTGTCTAATGAGATCATTATTTCAACCGTTTCAAATATCTCTTCTTCATCAAAAATACCTTCCCTAAGGTCTCCTAAGTCAACCATTAAAATTATCTTATGCCTGAGATTCCTTTTTTTAGCTTCTTTTGATAATCTTCTAATAGTTGAGATTTCAGAATTAAGAGATATATCAGCATACTGGACTACTTCCTCTGCTTCGCTTATCATAGGTAGTCTAAGTAATAGTTTTGGAAGCTTGAAACGCTTCAATTTCTTGAGATTCTCTATACGTGAATCTCCTATTACTCTTATACCTCCTTTTACCATCTCCCTTACTATCTTAGGTTTACCACAGAAAACTTTGGTAACTCCAACCACATCTATATTGTTTTCATTACACATTTCAACTAATTTCTTCGTATTATTTCTAATTTTTACAAGATTTATTTCGACTCTTGGATAACACATTATAACCTCCTATAGAACAATACAAATATTAATAAATAATTTAAAAGCTATTTTTTATCTTGTTCTAAGCTTTCTAATAGTAATTTTAGTGCTCCTTTTGGATATTTTTCTGATATTACACCTAATGAGGCCATTATATATAATCTGTCAACTAATATTCTCACATCTTTTGAGGGCAATAATTCGTCTCCATTACCCTGTACCATCTTTCTGAGAATATCTATTCCTTCAAGTCTAGTTAATGCACCACCTGTTCCTATTATGTACTTTACATTAGTTAAATCTTTTCCTTCAGCTATAGTCTTTTTACCTGTTGTACCATATAGATACCTTAAGGTTCCTGCATGTCTTTTAATAGCAATGGTACTAGCTTCAAGAGTTAATTGTTTTATCAGATCCTTCTGAAGTTTTGTTTCAGGAATAGGTTTGTAGTTATCTATAATCTCTTGTAGAACAGCCATATCAATATTCATTTTTCTAGAAAGCTCTTCCAAAGTCATATTGTCTATTATATTATTAACATTAATATAAACTCCAAGATCACCTTCAACTGTACGTTTTGCCATTGGTTCTGGACTTACTAATATTTCATTGATCTCATCACTACCCATTGTCACAGAATGGACATCTGTGGTAGCTCCACCTACATCTACAACTACCAAATCTCCTATTTCCTTTTCTAATAATTGAGTTGCTTTCATAACAGCCCCAGGTGTAGGTAATATATTCATATTTACCAGTTCTCGTACCTTCTCCATACCTGGTGCTTTTGTTATGTGTTCCTCAAAGACTTCTTGAATTTTCAATCTTGTGGGTTTCACATTAAGCTTATCAATCTTAGGATATACATTCTCCACAATATAAACTCGCCTTGAAACTTCTTCAAATATTTCTCTGATTTCTTCTTGATTCTGAACATTGCCTGCATATATGACAGGTGTATCCTTCAACTCTTCTATACCAGCAATACACTCTGCATTATATAACGCAGTATCCCTCTCCCCGAAATCAACTCCACCTGCTAATAAAATGATATTGGGTCTGATTTCTTTTAACGTCTTGATATCCGTTCTTCTTAGTTTCCCTGAAGTTATGAATTTGATGTTGGCACCTGCTCCTAATGCAGCTTCTTTTGCAGCTTTTACTGTCATGTCATGAACCAAGCCATGAACAGTCATCCTAAGTCCCCCGGCAGCACTACTGGTAGCAAAGAATTCATCGTATTCAATAAAAGGGGCATCCAAGTTTTTCTTCAAATCATTAAAAGCATGCTTAAGCCCTTTTGTCACATCTCCTTCAAGAACAGTTGTATAGGATTGACCTTGACCAACAAATTTGGGATGATCTGTTTCCATATCCGCAAATGCATTAACAACTGTAGTTGTACTTCCTATCTCAGCTGAAATAAGATCCACTTTCATTTTTATCACTCATTTCTTCTTAGAGACTCCTATTTTTGTCTATCTATCTTTTTCATTCTCTCTTCTTTTCTTAACTAAGAATGTAGCCACATCCACACCTTTTGATCCTCTTCCGAATCCAGCATCCATACCGTTCTTGACTGCTATTTCAGGTGTAACTTGTGTTCCTCCACTTACAATAATTATCTTATCCCTTATACCTTTTTCAATACAGTAATCATTGATTCTTTTCATGTTCTTATAATGAATCTCATCATGACTTATTATAGTTGAAGCCAGTATAGCATCTGCATTAAGTTCTATAGCTGAGTCCACGATCTTTGCTACAGGTACAGATGTTCCAAGATAATGACATTCGATTCCGTACTTTTCGATTCCCCCATGTTTAATATCTAATATTTCTCTAAGACCTACAGAATGTTCATCTTCCCCAATAGTTCCTGCAACAATCTTCATAGGCTTATTCTTTACATCTTCTCTTATTTCATCATCACTCATTACGATTGGCTTTGGAGGTATTACAAGGTCATTGATATCAACCCCAAATGATACCTTACCTTTTATTTCAATTCTAGTCCCCTCTGCCATTTGCATAACTTGTTTGTGAATTACTTCAACCTCTTCAAGATTCATTTTCTTGCCTATCTCAACTGCTGCAAATTCTGCTGTTCTTTCATCAGTGGGTAACATCATAGTTATAAGTACCGTTCCATCACCCATCCATTCCATTTCTGGTTTTAATATAGAAGTTTTTCTTATATCTTTTGTTTCTTCCAATCTCTTATATACATTATCTTCTTCATCTAATTCATCTATGTATACTATCTTGCTTCTATCTTCAAAAGTACATCCGTCTATTAGTGATGAAGGGTCCTTAACAGCTTCTTCCCCATATTGAGCAAGATTATTATATCCGAAGAATGCTGTAACAGGCGCCATATAATCTTCATCTCTAGTGAAAACTGTACCTGCACCAACTCCACCATTAATCTTTCTTACAATACCATCATAATTTCTTTCTGGATAACAACCTGAATCAACAAAGAATCCAGCTTCAACTGCATTGAAATAGCCTCCTATATCAAGTATCTCTTCCATAAATAATACAGCACGTTCTTTTAATTCACGTATCTTCTCTGGGAGGAATCCTTCATCTCTCTTCAAGGCTACCATGTCTTTTAATCCATCCATACCTATCATGGCTTGTTTAGCAGTATTAGTACCTTCTATATTATATATATGCCAAGGTACATTTCTTCCTTCATCAGGAGTTATAGTTGATTGTATATCAGCACTTGTCAGCTTGGAAATAAGCAGGTTAAGAGTATGGGTTACTGTAGCTTCCCTTGTTGATGAACCCATGTATTTCGTATTCTGCTGAGCCCTTATCTTATATTCTCTGAACAATTCCCTTAGTGCTATAGCATAAGGTAGGTCAAGCTTCATACAAGGTGCTGGTGGAGCAGTTGGTGGAACAGATGATAAGCATATATTTTCTTTTTTGATTCCTGATTTTACTGAAAACATTGAATTGAGTCCATGCTGTACCATAAGCTCTGGCATTACTCTCCATGCCTCTCTTGCAGTTGCATTAGCATTATGAGCTCCATCTATCTGTACTATACCTGCATATGCCATTACATGCTTTGCATTGGCTGCATCAACAAAAGAACGAATCATGTTGATATTTCTGTATAAAACATTATATTGTGGGTCTTGATGAGCTCCATTGACTCCTTCTTCTGCAAACATTACAGCTATCTCTGGTCCTGCAACACCACTTACATATGAGTGGTAATTGATTTCTCTGCCCACTTCATCTTCAATGTAATCTAGTGCTTTTCTCTGAGCTCTAAGTTGCTTTCTTGTTATTGGAATTCCACCTATACCTTGTGGAGTTCCTTCTATTAAACCATCAAAATGGCTTTGTCCTGCGGTTCTTATTACCATAAGATGGTCAGCACCATTCCAAGCAGCCATACGCATTCTACGTATATCATCTTCAAACCTTCCTGATGCTATCTCAGTTGTGATAACGCTATCAGGCTGTGGGTCAATGTTATTGAAATAATGAGCAGCTGGAAGTGGTTGACTCTGCGTTAAGTTTTCACTAGTGTCACTGTAGCAAAATGGTCCAATTTCTCTTACTTCTCCTCTACCATCTCTCCAATGCCATCCCATTCTACGAGGTGAATAATGCTCTAAATCTTCCAAGATATTATCTATATCCAGTTTTTCATTAGGTTTTAGATTCATTTGTTACTTTCCTCCCCCAAAGACTTGTTCTAAGTGAGCCCATAGCTCTTCGTCATTATTAGCTAACCTTAGTCCTGCTTCTCTTATTGATAAATCTTTATCCCTTGCGGCTCTATATACTAAATGTCCAGCACCTTTTCCCACAAGATGCTTCTTTTTCTCCATTAAAGATGTTACTATAGCTTTAGATTCAATACTGGAAAATCCCATTCTCAATAATACCGAACGTTCAATTGATGGAGAAGTATTATTCTTAGCCATCTCTATCATAGGGTCAACTATTTTTTCAGCCAACTCCCAGAATCTTTGTTCCAATTGATCTTCTGTCAGATTCTCCAAATGTTTCCTTCTTGATTCGTAGTCATCCAGTCGATTGTTACCCATAAACATCCTCCTTATAATTAAACTATTTCACATTAAGTCCCCATTACTAATGGATTGTTATTTTTCTTATATCCATTACCATTACATTTCTTCTATTATTCTCTTGACTTCTTCCTCACTTAGCCTTATTTCTTCAGCTATGAACTTAATTTCATCATCTGAAAATCCTTTGTCTGTTTTTAGATTCTTAATATAAGATTTCTTCAATTTCATCATATCTAACTCTTTAGCTTTTATTAGGCTAGGATGTTTTGGTAATATAATATTCTTACCTGGAACTTGATTAACTGGATCACCAATCTCTATACTTATACCGTTTTCTCTTGCAAAAGATAATTGAGCAGATACATGCTTACCAGCTCCTGTATATTCTGTTTCCTGTACAACTATTATTTTATCTTCATCCATCTGTGTAGCAAGGTTGAATGCTGCTGTTACTGATGTATTTCCGGCAGGTCCTCTTTCAAGTCCTTCAATCATTGCCATAGCTTCTGTCATATAAAATACTTCCCCTTGGGAAACAGTAACATATCTATCCATATATCTTAATGGTCTTGCAGCTGATCTTGGAACATCTGATCTATCTGGATTAGTTGAAAAAGGTACTCCAAAACCTGTATGACCAGTAGTAAATGATTTCTTGTTGAACTGGTTGTCACTTGCCATATGAAGTCCTGTCAAATCAACACTTGCTCCTATTATAGTGGTATTAGTGGCTCCTGATTTCAATAAACCTCTTGCTGTTCCTGTCAAGTTTCCACCACCTGCATTAGTGACAACTACTACATCAGGGTCTTTATTTTCATTCTCTCTGAACCATGTAGCAAGTTCATATCCAAGAGTTTCAATACCAGCCACACCAAAAGGTGTATAAAGAGAAGCATTGAAATAACCTGTTTCATCAAGTACTTTCAAAAAAGTATAGAATAGCTCTGGTCCTACTGTAAGTTGTATGACTTCAGCACCATAAGCTTCACATTTCCTTGCTTTTTCAATGATCTCTGGCTGTCCTTTTCCTTCACTGTCATAGCATTCTTGGATAATGATACATTTTAGTCCCTGCATGGCTGCTTGACTTGCAACTGCTGCACCGTAATTACCGCTAGTCGCAGCTACCACACCTTTATATCCTAATTTTTTTGCATGATAAACTGATACTGCTGCTCTTCTAGCTTTGAAACTGCCTGATGGATTTGCTGCTTCGTCCTTTAAAAATATTCTGGCACCTTTACCTCTGCCACCTATTTTTCTAGCAAGTTTTGTAAGATTCTTAAGTTCATAAACAGGTGTATCACCAACACTGGTTTTCTTTTCAATCTCTCTTACCTGGTTAAGTTCATAGCCTGTTTTTTTCATCATACCTTCATAGTCAAAAACAACGCCTTCTCTTTCAAACTCAGTGTAGTCAATACCAACTGCTTTTTTCATTATCTCATTTTTTCTGCTCATTATTGAATCATAACTAGTATCTCTACTCACTATCTTCACCTCCTAGAATTGCCCTAAGCTGGTTACCAATATAAGAAAGCTCAGGAATGTAATCTCCAAAAGTATGTTGATAGCTTGGATTGACTTCTATCAAAGTACCTTCTATCTCACGACCAATATATGTTCTTACAGTAACTCTATCATCTATACAAGCTTCTTCATTAACTAAATAACCTTTTACCCACATTTCAAGAGGACATTTTTTTGTATCATCCGGTACATGACTAGCCCTCTTATCAGGCTCTAAAACAATATTATGAATTCTAACCCAGTCACCTTTTCTTGCTATCATAATAAATACCCTCCTTTGGTACTAACTTATTCCTCTATCATATCTCTCATATCACCCATAATAGCTCTTGGAACTGGTAAATCCAACATGGTCTTTAGTCCAGCTCTTGCATTGATTACGTGTGGAATCATATTCACACACATAGCAATAGTTCCGATTCCCCCTGGAATCTCTGGGTTAATAGCCATATTTACATCTGGAACACCTTTGATTCTTATGTAATCACCAGTACTTACCCCTTCAAGCTCAGGCTCTATTTGTTGAGGATGAATCATATTGATCTTTCTTTCCCCATTAACCATTCCATGACCAACCATGTTGACACCTGCTACATTACCTGCTTCTACCTTGGCATAAGGTGTCTCTCTATAAACGTTGGAAATAATAGGTTTACATCCTTGGCTTATTGGTCCATCCAATTTCCAGCCGATTGCATCTGTAATCATCCTTATGGACTCAGCAAAACCTACATGACCAGCCAAAGAACCATCTTCAACTCTTCTATCAAAATCATCTGCTTTAATACCTACACCTTGTTCTTCCATTACTGTTGGTCCGAAAGGTGATAAACTGTTGACTCTTTCACACTCTATACTTTCAACTTCTTCACAAGCTCCTGTTAAAACAACAGCCAATAAGTCCATAATCAATCCTGGATTAATTCCAGTTCCTAAAACTGATACACCATTTTCTTTTGCTACCTTATCTATTTCATCTGACAACTCAGGAGACTGAGCTCTTGAATATGCCATCTCTTCAGCCGTTGATATTACATTGATTTTCTTCTTAAGGATGTATACTATCTTATCAAAAGCACCCTTAACATAAGAATCTGTACATAATAATGCTACATCTGCACATTTCTCTGTAAAAATTTCATTTTCGTCACCACTAATGATGACCTCTCTTCTATCCTTTTTCTCTACTCCCAAAACTTCATACATGCTTTTCCCAATTTTATTAGGGTCTTTATCACATACCGAGACTATTTCGACACCTTGTTTTTTTAACAGCATATTAGCCATTCCGCTGCCCATAGCTCCAAATCCCCATATTATAACTTTTATATCTTCCATACCTTATCCTCCTATATCTAATACTTATAAAGTAGCTACCATCACAGCTTTTATAGTATGCATTCTATTCTCTGCTTCATCGAATACAACTGAGTATTTGCTTTCAAATACCTCATCGGTAACTTCCATTTCGCTTATACCATATTTCTTCTCTATTTCTTTACCAACAGTAGTTTTAAGATCATGAAAAGCTGGAAGACAATGCATGAAGATAACTTCACTATTAGCCATATTCACCATTTCCATATTTACTTGATAAGGCTTCAACAACTTGATTCTCTCTTCAAACTGCTCTTCTTCACCCATGGAAACCCATACATCAGTATAGATGACATCTACACCACTGATACCTTCTTCAACAGAATCTGTAACTGTTATAGAACCACCTGATTCTTTAGCATATACTTCAGCCTTAGTTACTAATTCTTGCTCTGGGAACAATTCTTTTGGAGATACTATTCTAAAGTCCATACCCATCTTTGAAGCACCTATCATCAATGAGTTAGCCATATTGTTTCTGCCATCGCCTACATAAGCGAATTTTATTCCCTTCAAATAACCTTTATGTTCAAATATAGTAAGGAAATCTGCTAATATTTGAGTTGGGTGGAATTTATCTGTTAATCCATTCCATACAGGAACACCAGCATATTTTGCTAGATCAGATACTGTATCATGGGAAAATCCTCTAAATTGGATACCATCAAACATTCTTCCAAGTACCCTAGCTGTATCAGCAACAGATTCTTTTTTACCTAATTGAATATCACCTTTTCCTAGATATTCTGGATGAGCACCTTCGTCAACAGCAGCTGTCACGAATGCACATCTTGTTCTTGTAGAAGGCTTTTCAAATATTAGTGCTATATTTTTGCCATCAAGATTCTTAGGTCTTATACCTGCGTATTTTTGTCTTTTTAATTCACTGGCTAAATCAATCAAATACTCAATTTCCTTCTTAGAATAATCCTCTAATGATAACAAATGTCTTCCTTTCAAATTAAATGCCATAATACCTTCCTCCTTAAAATTTATATTATTTTTATCTTAGATATAAAAGTTGAACTTGTTGAAACAGTTAAATATGTTTAGTTCAATTTATATAGATAATTAAATATCTTCTCTTACGATAGGCATACTCATACATCTTGGACCGCCTCTGCCCCGAGACAACTCGGAACTATGGATAACGTGTGTCTTAACACCGTTCTCATTAAGTATCCTATTTGTTACATAATTCCTTGAATAAACTACAACCTCTCCAGGAGCTATTGCAAGAGTATTAGAACCGTCATTCCATTGTTCTCTTGGTCCATCTATCTTATCTCCACCAGCACATCTTATTAAAGTAATGTCAGTTAATCCAAGATATTTTTTCAATATTTCCTGTAATGTTGCCTTTTCTTCAGTGATTTTTATAGAATCATCTTTCTCTTTGGTTATTGAATAAACTGTCAATGGACCTTCTATCTCATGATGAATAGTGAATTTATTATAATCAATCATTGTAAAGACTGTGTCCAAATGCATGAATGCTCTCTTTTTGGGTATATTGAATGCAAGTATTGTGTGAAAACTCTGACCTGATTTGAAGATATTTTTTGCAAGTGTTTCTACCGAATGTGCTTCTGACCTTTCTGATATACCTATAGCTAAAACATTTTTATTGAGAATTAGTGTGTCGCCACCTTCTAGAGATGTTTTTTCATTACGATTATATAATATTGGAATGTCACTATCCTTGAATCTTGGATTATGCTCTATTATATATTTCATGAAAAGTGTCTCTCTATTTCTAGTACACGTTCTCATCTTATTAATTGTTATACCGTTCCCGATTGCAGCGGCAGGGTCCCTTGTAAAGTATAGATTAGGCATAGGGTCCAGTATAAACGGATAGGTCTCATCTACTAAGTAAGCTAATGATTTTGCTATATTTGGTATTTCATTTTTTCTTATCCCTGACATCATTTTTCTAATTAACATACCGTCATCTTTATTATCAAAATACTCTAACAGCGCATATTTCATTCTTTCATCATATATTCTAGCTTCATCTAAAAAGTCTTTTATTAGAGCTTCTCTAACCTTCTTATCCTCTATTGCTTCAACTACCAAGTCCTGTAAGTAAAGAACTTCAACCCCTTGTTCCTTCAATGTCCTAGCGAAATAGTCGTGTTCCCTTATAGCTTCTTTTAGATACGGAATTTCATCAAATAAAAGTTTTTCCATAAGATTAGGTGTTAAATTTTCTATTTCAGCTGAAGGTCTATGAAGAATTACTGAAACAAGCTTGCCTATTTCAGATGTTACATGGAGTGGATTATCGTAAGACATCAACTTCCCCCTTTTAAATAGTATTTTTATATTTGAGAAAATTGTATGATATAATAATTAAGTGACAAATATCCAACTTCCTCATTAATAATTCAAACATTTGTTATCTCATTAGCAAGAAAAAACTATAAGTCATAGCTTAATTAAATAGAAAAAATCATAAGTATATCGCCCATGAATAAAATGGTTCATATGTCAGAAACATGCACTTTCACATACATATTATCACATAATTAGCCTCCAATAACAACCACATTTTTTAATTAAAATTACCTTTAAAATATTATGAATTTATATTCAATGCTTTTCGGATAAATATTCAACAAAAATCCCCATTATTACTGTATTTTCTTTATTGAAAACGTTTAAATATAAATAAAATTTTTTTATTAAATTTTTTAAAAAAACTATAGTTGTCCCCTCTAGCTTTTTTTTAAAAACTATTTTGACTTGATACCTATGGTTTTTTAAGTTCAGCATTTCATTTTAGGTTTCTTACAAAAAATATGCTCCTACTTTTGGTAAACAGTTTTTATCTTTTATACCGTCTACCATAAGCGGAGCATATCATTATATAAATATTAAAAAATTTATACTTTACCTTACTTTATCGCAATGATTAATTCAATACTAAAGTCCATAGGGATTTTAGTATTATTAGATACTTTTTTGATGTCATCTGTTAATCGACTAATATATGTTTCTTTATTTTCTAGTGTTCTAATATAAGCTGATCCGTAAGAAGTCGATCTGAAGAATCCAACTACTTCTTCTGCACTTAATTCAACAACATTAGGAATTGTAATTATAGTAACCTCTGAAAATAGCTGTGAATTTCTAATTGCATTTATAGTATAATCAGTATTAATCAATCTATCACTTCTATATAAATTCCATCTTTGCACTAGTTCTTCCTGTATAATTGACTGAACCTGAGATTCTATCTGTGGAAAATCATACCTATAGGCAGCAAATATGCCTTTACCTTTTAGCCATCTATATATTTTTTTGATGACATCTTCACCATTCATCCAATAGAATGAATTTCCGGCAGTAATAACATCAACAGAATCAGGCTCTACTTCAAATTGTTCTGATGTACAGTTATATACCTTGCAATTATTAGGAACATTAGACTTATTAAGCATTCTACTATCTGGTTCAACAGCAAATACCTCTTTAAAATACTTACATAAGTATTGAGTTGATATCCCCGTGCCAGCACCTAAATCAACAGCTCTCAAACACCCGTCTACATTCTTCATGATTTTCTCAAATAAATCTTTTGGATATGTTGGTCGAAATTTCCTGTATTCAATATTGGAATCTCCAAAGTTAGTTTTACACTTAATTTAAAGCCTCTCCCTTCTTAACTGGATTGTAAAATATTTTTGTAGTTATTATATTTTATCATATTTATCTATATTCCAATACAACCATCTGATGACAATCTAATTTTCCTACAGTATAAGTTATTTTATTGCCTTTTTGTGAAAACTCAACTTCCATCATTTGAGGTGCTAGATATACTTTTTCTATATTTTGCTCAACTTGCAATTGAACTTGTATATCATATATTGGTACTATATCCTCAATGACTTCTACACCTTCACCACGTTTAACTGGTACTGCATATAGAAGATGGTGTATGAATCTGCCTTGCTCTTTTTGATGTTGAAGTGTCGTTACACCTTGTTCTTTAAGGCTGGTTACTAATGTTTTGGAATCAATCAACAATTCATCTAATGCATACTTGACCATGTCTTTTAATATTAGATGTCCCTTAGTAGCATAATCACTGAAAACTTTCCATGCAATATAGATACCAGAATCACTTCTCACCATTCCAGGTGAACGTTTACCAGGCTCATTAGGTGTATGGAAATGTGAAGAAAAATGTAATAGGTCTCTGTTGAAATATGAATCTTCTCTTACTCCTAATATTTCACCTTTGTCAAGTGAAATCTTGATACCATCACTGTACATGATGAATGAGGTGCTTCCTAGTCCTTGATAACTGAATTGAGGGATAAAATAATCTGGTTTATAGGGATTTTTGCCTTCATATTTTATACCTAGGTCAATTGCAAATCTATCTTCATTTTCATCCAAACCTGATAGTCCTGTAGCCAGTACTTTTCCACCTTGTCTAATATATTCTTTTAACTTTTTCTCTAGACATGAATCCAATAATATTACATCAGGTAGTATTATAACTTTATATTTACTAAAATCTTCTTCCATATCTATAACATTAAATAGATAATTTCCTTCTAGAAGCATACGTACAGCTCCTGAGTCACTTTTACCTACAAAATCATGAGGGTTATCCATATCTTTTCTTTTTATACACTCTTCAGATAATAAACCAATATCAGCTACAGCCTCAACATCATCACACCAAGCTTCTTTTTCTTCAACCTCTTTATATGCTTCACCAATTAATCCATATGTAACTTCATCAAGCATTCCTTGTGGATGCATCTGGTCTCCAACACATATCTTAGCTCCATTAGCCAGGTTAAGGGCTGCTTCATATCGAAGCGCATTAGGATGTTTGAAACCTCCGAATTCTCCCCATGTCGTATGGAATTTTCCTGTCATTCCTAAGAACTCTTTCCCTAAACCTTGTATATATCTAGCAGATAGTGGGAAATGGTCATATCCCCATCCACCAGTAGGTAATGATTCTAATTCAAAATGTGTATAATAACCAAATAGATCTCTTCTTCCTTTTTCCATGTGACCGCTGTTATGGAAGATTTTCATATCTGGTTTAATACTATGTATGGTTTCTTCTATCCTTTGCAGATAATTTTTATATACTCTTTCTCCTAGTTCACTGACAGCCTTATCATCTCTTGGGTCCTTTCCCTCACTTATTAACCGATTCATACAAGTCTGGCAATAGCATTTTCGAGTTCCCACTATATCAAGAAAGATTCCTTCTGTATCATATCGCTTTACCACTTCTTCAACCTGATTCAATAAATAGTCAAGATATGGTGTATTCATACACAACTCATGATAACCAGCAACTGTAAAATCTTTCACCCATGTTGTACTCTGGTCTTTATTTCTAAACAACCACTCTGGATGCTTCTTTGCCATCATCTCATCCAAACCAGCTGATATATATATTTGGTTTCTTACATTTATCTCTTTACATGCTTCTAACATGTTTCCTAATAAATCAATTTCTAGAGATGGATGTGATTCACTAACACCATTTAGATAATATAGCCATCCATGATGACCTTTGGCAAATATATTAATTGAATTGACATGACCTTTTATTAATGCATTCTGAAATTGTTTTTTATCAAATTTGCTACCTACTCCTGGAATATTCTCTCCTGTATGAAAATCTAAATGAATCTGTCTAAATGGCATTTTGCCCATAAAAATTCCTCCTTAATATTCTTAGTTGTTATTAATTCTAACAAATCTTAGGAGGACTTTCTTTACAATTATTAACTTGTTTTTTAATAATATTAACATATTATTTATCATCAATCATATTACAAATCATTTCAACATGTGGGATACCATCTTCTAAGTACACATTTGAATTAATAACAAATCCAAGACTTTTATAAAAATCTGTCAAATATTTCTGTGCAGAAATTTTAATCTCTTTTTCCTTTAAGTTGTTTTTTATGAAATAGATAGCTTTTATCATTATTTCTCTTGCTAATCCTCTTCCACGATAATCTATATCTGTCAAAACTCTTCCAATGGATATTTCATTATAAGAAACTCCTTTTTGTAGAATTCTAAGATAAGCAACAATTTTGCCATCTTCTATACCAAGAAGATGATATGCTATTTTATCTTTATCATCACAATCTTGATAAATACATTTTTGTTCAACAACAAAAACTTGATTTCTTAGTTTTAATATTTCATATATTTCTTCTGTATTTAATTCTGCAAAATGCTTAATCTTAATTTCCAAGTCCTTTGCCCTCCTTAAGATTTCAATAACCAGTTATTACATACTTACCTCTGCTTCCTATAAACAGAAGCCGTTATCCCCGTATAATTCTTGAACTGATTAGAAAAATGACTAACTTCCGTATAACCCACTTTTTGTCCAATCTCAGAAATTGATAGGTCTGAATTTAATAGATACTGTTTAGCCTTCTCCAGTCTTTGTCTTTTCACATAATTCATTGGTGTATTTCCAAAGTGCAAACGAAAAAACTTGATGAAATAATTCACCTGTAGATGAGCAATATCTGCTAACTGTTCAACAGTAATAGGCTCTGCTAGATGTTTTTCAATATATGATATTATCAGTTCCAGTTTTTCTATTGAAGGTGATTTGTACATACGTAATTCTTTTACATTAATCTTATCCAAGAAATATGCAATAATCTCTAACAGCACTCCTTTTGCCTTTAGTACAGATGAAATATCTTTCCTTCTATCAAGGATAACCAATTCCTTGAATAACTTAATAAAGTAATCTTTATCTTCTTCAATATTAATTATATTAGGAAAATCAAAAATATCAAAAAGGTTCTTATCACCTATGGTTGCAGTAAAATGGCACCAATATTTTTTATAATAGTTACTATTGATATATGAAAAAGCATGTGGTTGATTGGCTGGTATTATGACCAGATCCCCTTTTTTGGGGAACAAACTCTTGTTACCGGTCTCCACCCATCCATCACCCTCACATATATAATATAACTTATTGAAATAAGGAATATAACTTTTTTCTTTCCATGTATCATCACAATGAATATAATCTGCAATAATAAGATTAACATTCAAATTAGACAAATAAGCCTTACTAAAATTTTTCTCATCCTCCATACAATTACCCCTTACATCATGCTATATCTAGTACCACTTAGTTACTTCCAAATATCTTCTCATAACAGTAAAAAGCTAATTCTCTCCCTGGGAAATATACTTCTCCAACTTTTTCATATCCTAATCTTTTATAGAATGAAAGAGCGATAGGGTTACCACTGTAAGTATCCAATCTAATGGAATTATAGTTTTTTTGTCTAACCAAATCTTCAGCAAAACTCATGAAACTCTTTCCTATACCTTTCCCTTGTCCCAAAGGACTTACAGCTAATCTATGTACTACAAGAATATCTGATGATTTGCTCTTCCAGTCAACAGTTTTGTATTCCTCATCTTGTTCTTCATTGAGGGTTATTATACCTAAAAACCTATTTTCATCCTTCATTACATAGAGGTTACCATCAGCTATATCTTCTAAAATTACTTCTTCATTAGGATAATCTTCATCCCATTGAAATATATTATTTGCTCTCATATTATTAACACAGTCATTGATTAGTTTCATAATATCAGCTATATCATCTATTTTTGCTTTAATTATCTCTGCCATAATAATTCAATCTCCTATTCATTTTTTATATTAATCTCACTTAAACTCATAAATACAACTGCCTATATGGCAATAAAAACATACACTATATAAGTTATAACGCATACACAAGTAGTGGCTACTGTTATATTATTTACAAGCTTAGCGTTCTTTTCATCACCATATCTAGCCACAAAAATGGAAAGTGAAAATGGTGGTGGTAATATAAGCAATGTAAAATAAGCATATTCAAGGTATTTATCAAAAGTCATGAATCTATCTATTATCAAGAATTTTATTAAATAACCTACAGTCAACATTATTGCATAACGCATGATTACATAGATAATAGTATACTTAGTGAACTCTTTATCAAAAGATAATCCATACCCAATCACTATAAGAATAAGCGGTGTAGCTATCTCACTGAAATACTCTAACGTAACGTATAATCCGTTAAGTACAGGTTGTTCATGTAACAGATTAGATAATCCCAATACATTAACAGTAATACCTAAAACAAGGGCTATGATTAATGGAGAAGTCAGAAAGCCTTTTAACGTTTTTAGGCTGAGTTTTTCATTACTAAATACTAATTTAACAGCTGACATATATATTATCCATAGAAAAAATTCATGACCCACACCCATTATTGCCATAGATGGTAAATTAGTTTCACCAAAAACTGTAATATATAAAGGAATTCCTAATAAACCAAAAGTAAATCCACATAGGACAAAAGGTAGAACAGGGTTGCTTATCTTTGGTATTTTAGTCAACAAAAACCCAATACACAACATTATGCTACATAGAAGAATAATCGAAAAAATTAATCCTACATACTCTTTCTTTAATTCTATATTTACAAATGCAATAAATAATACTGCTGGTAAGGCCATATCAATAACTATTTTTTTAATACCATCAATAGTTTCTTTGCTGAGAAAATTTGTTTTCCTTATAAGAAAACCTATTAAAAATAAAATAAGAATAGGCATTACTTTTGATATTAGTTCCATTATGTTATCCTTTCTTGTTATCTAATTTATAAAGCCTTCGATTAAACATATCATTGAAAATTATACCACAAAACAGTATAGAATATAACTATTATTATCATATATGAAAAACATAATTTACCATATGAGTTGATTATTGTACTTGTATAAATAACAAATAAATACAAAAACTATATCTATATTTTGAAATAAGGTGATAATGTGAAAAAAGGTTACGTATTGATAACTGGTGGTAATAAAGGTATAGGATTAGAGCTGGCTAGAATATTTGCAAAGAATAATTACCCCTTAATATTGGTTGGTACAGATATCCTTGCACTCTATGAAGCTAGAAATGCCATAAAAAAAACTTATAAAGTCCCTGTTTGTCTCATTCAGAGAGATCTGACCAAAAGAAATGCAGTTGATGAAGTGTATAAAATAATAACTGACAGGGAAATCCAAGTAGATATATTAGTTAATAATGCCGGATTCGGAACATATGGTCCATTCATTGAGACTAATCTTGAAAAAGAATTAGACTTAATTGAACTTAACATAAGAGCCGTCACCCATATGACAAAACTATTTTCTAAAGACATGGCTAAGAGAAGACATGGAAGAATATTGAACATTTCCTCAACAAGTGCCTTCCAAGGTGGTCCTTATATGGCTGTATACTTTGCTTCCAAGGCTTATATCTTACACTTTACAGAAGCTATTCATAATGAATTCAAACCATATGGGTTAAGAGTTACCGCTCTATGTCCTGGTCCAACTGATACTAATTTTACTGATTGTGCTAAAGGCTCCGGTAAAGCACGTATATTCCAATCCATGCTGTCATCCAAGAGAGTTGCAACTGCCGGTTATAATGCTCTGATGAAAAATAAATTATTCAAAGTAGTAGGCATAAAGAATAATATTTTGAGACAGCTTAATAGGCTTTTACCAAGAGAGGCAGCAATTAATATTGCTCAATATTGTTTATTAAAAGAAAAATAATAGTTACAAAATATTGGGCTGGGAACATTAGATTTTTAATGTCTCAGCCCTTTTATAATAATTAAAATTTGATTTCAGAAATCTTTACTGGTCTACCTTCTTCTAATGATTTTTTAGCAGCCATACCTATTATTACACTTTTTAGTCCATCATAAACTCCAACTGGTACAGGCTCATCATTTACTATAGCATTTATAAAGCAGCTCATTTCTTCTCTAAAAGAATCCATATATCTTTCTAAAAAGAAATATAACGGCTTTTCACTAAGGACACCCTGTTCATTACTTAGCATGGCGGTGGATTGCTTATCATTTGAGGTAGTTAGCATACCACTTGAACCAAATACCTCTGCTCTTTGGTCATAACCGTATACCGCTTTTCTTGAATTATCTATTACAGCTAAGGTGCCATTCTCCATCTTCATTGAGATTAACGCTGTATCTACATCTCCTGCTTTACCAATCTCTTCATCAATGAGAACATCCCCCTGAACATAGAGTTCCTCAACATCACTATTAACCAAATATCTAGCCATGTCAAAATCATGTATAGTCATATCAAGAAACAATCCCCCTGATACTTTTACATAATCTATTGATGGTGGAGCTGGATCTCTAGATGTTATTTTTAAAATATGCGGGTCTCCTATTTTACCATTACTAACTGCTTCTCTAACAGCTTTGAAATTATGGTCAAACCGTCTGTTGAATCCTACTTGATACTTAAGATTTTTCTCTTCCAAAGCATTTATGACTTCCATTATTTTGTGAACCTCTAAATCTATTGGTTTCTCGCAAAAAACATGTTTAGAAGCCTTTATTGCCTCAAGTGATATAGGAGCATGGGTATTAGTTGATGAACAAATAAGTACAGCATCTATGTCTTTGTCTCCAAGGATTTTTCTATAATCCTTGTAACATCTATTAATACCTAAACCATCAGCCCACTTAATTACTTTATCTGTCATATTGATATCTGCAATGGCTGTCACTTCAGCTTTTGGAATATTGTAGCATATATTCTCCGTATGAATTTTCCCTATTCTACCTATACCTATGATACCTATTTTAACCATATCCAAAACCCTCCCTACTCAACATAAAATAATTTAGATATGATTTTTTCTGTTTTCTCTTTTCCAATTCTAATTGTTTCTTCTATATCCATATCCCAATATTCTGGTCTAAACAATTCAACAGAAACCATTTCATCATAGCCAATGACTTTTAGTGTAGCTAATATTTCATCTAGATTAATGACTCCATCTCCAGGCCATAATCGTTTATCATCACGAATTGCACCTATTGGAAGGTCTTCACTATCATCAATATGAAAAATAAAGATTTTGTTTCCATCGGCTTTTTTTAAATCATTGATATCAGAACCCATAGCATGAAAATGAAAACAATCCAAGACAAGTCCTACGTTATGTAGATTAACCGTTTTAACTATGTCATAGGCTTGTTCAAACCTATTAACTGAACAATTAGGATAGCCTACAAACTCAAAAGCTAATTTTACATTGTAGTTATCAGCTATATTAGCTAATTCAGTTATCTTCTCAACAGTTTCCGTCTTTATCTGTTCCCTAGTATAATCCCCTACATCAAATGTAGGCACTACAACAATCTTTTTACAATCAATTATATTGCCCATTTCACATAAGAACTTGAGATTATCCAATATCTCTTCATATCCTTCTTTATCTCTAAAAGTTATGAATTCCAGTGCATTGAATGCAAAAGGTTTAATCTTATTTTGTTTGAAAAATTCAGCTAAATCTTCAATGGTATTCCTTTCAAGATAATCCTTGAGTTTATCTAATCTTATTTCTATCAGGTCATATCCGTATTTCTCACAGTATGTTAAATCTTTCTCCAAAGTAGAATTTTTCATAGTTGTTGCTTGATTAAAACAGATTTTCATGTCTAATATCCTCCTCTTTACATACTCACTTTTAATAACTAAGCAGCTTTTGCATTTTTTCTCATATCAAATACTACAGCACCCACAATAATCAGACCTTTTACAATCTGTTGTATATATGGTGAAACCCCTAATAATAATAACCCGTTATTAACAACACCAAGTATCAATATACCAGCAATAACACCGCCGATACGACCAACACCACCATTATGACTTACTCCCCCGATGGTTGCAGCAGCTATTGCATCCAGTTCATAATTAAGTCCTAGAGTTGCAATACCTGAACCTGTTCTTGCTGCTAATAAAACTCCTGCTACAGCAGCACAGAAAGATGACCATGTATATACGAGAATAATATTTTTCTTAACCTTTATTCCAGCGACTCTTGCGGCTACATCATTACCTCCGATAGCATAAACATTCTTACCGAATTTGGTATGATTAAGCAAGAACCAAGCAATTAACGCAAAGAGAATAAGAATTATCAGGAGATTAGGAATACCAAGAATGTTACCCTGTCCTACTGTTTTGAATTCATTCTTCAACATTGGAACAGGATATGCATTGGTATACAGCATTGCAAGGCCTCTAACCACAACCATACTACCTAGAGTTGCAATGAAAGGTGGAATCTTAGTATAAGCAATGAGAGCGCCATTAATGACTCCAAAGATTGTACCTGCCAATATTCCCGCAACTATGGCAACTGGTACTCCAATGCCAATAGGCATATCAAGACCCTTGAACATCTGAGCACTATAGGTGGGATTCTGGATCAAACTTGCTGAAACAACTGCTGATAATGCTACAATTGAACCAAGAGAAAGGTCAATGCCTTTTGACAAAATACAAAAAGCAACACCAAGAGCCAATAATCCCTTAATGGATTCTGTTGTAAATAGATTTATTATATTACCCACTGTCAAGAACTTAGGAGAAGCAATAGTGACAACGATAATTAAAAATATCAATACAATATATATGGAATTTTTACTAGCAAATTTTTTTACATCAAAAGACTTATTCATTATTATCCTCCTCATTGGTCTCAAAACCTTCAGTTGCATATTTCATTATTACTTCTTGACTGGCGTCTTTTCTACTGATGATACCTGTCATTTTACCTTCATGCATTGTAAGTATACGGTCACTCATTCCCAGTACTTCAGGCATTTCTGATGAAATCATTATAATTGCCTTACCTTCACCTGCAAGCTTAGTCAATAATGTATGTATCTCTGCTTTTGCACCAACATCTATGCCTCTAGTAGGCTCATCAACCATTAATATATCTGGATTGGTCAACAATGCTCTAGCCACTAGAACTTTTTGTTGATTACCACCACTAAGACTTTCTATTTCTGTATCATAATCCGCAGTCTTCACGTTCAATTTATCAATATATTCTTCAGTATCACACTGGATTTTTCTGTGATCCAGTTTTATCCCTTTTGAATAATTATCAAGACTGGATAAAATAGTATTATCTCTAACACTCAAGACAGGAATTATACCCATCTTTTTACGATCCTCAGTCAACAGACAAAGTCCGTTTTTTAATGCATCATATGGATTATTAATATTAACCTCTTTACCATTTATAGATATATGGCCTTCAGTCTTAGGTCTAATTCCAAATATGGTCTCGACTATTTCTGTCCTTCCAGCACCTACCAAACCTGCAAAGCCAAGAATTTCGCCTTTATGTAGTTCAAAGGAAACATTATGGAATGAATCCTCAGAAGCTAAATTTTCCACCTTAAGTATTGTCTCCCCTATTTCACAGTCTATTTTAGGAAACATCTCAGTAAGTTTTCTACCTACCATAAGAGAAATTAATTTATCAATATCCATGTTAGCTGAATAATCACTACCAACAAATTCCCCATCTCGTAGGACAGTAATCTCATCGCAAATCCTAAAAATCTCATCCATCTTATGAGAAATATAGATTATAGTTACACCCTCAGACTTAAGATTATTTATTATCTTGAATAATTGCTCCGCTTCAGTTGTTGTAAGCGCTGAAGTTGGTTCGTCCATTATTACAATATCAGCATTGAATGATACAGCTTTAGCTATTTCAACCATTTGCATCTTAGCTACAGTCAAGTTGCTCATCAGCTCATCTGGATTGATATCCATATGTAACTTCTCTAATAGTTCTAATGTATCCTGTTTCATCTTTTTATGGTCAATCATTATTTTATTTTTCAATGGTTCTCTGCCCAGCCATATGTTCTCTGATACACTTCTTGCTGTAACCACATTAAGCTCTTGATGTATCATGGATATTCCTTGTTCCTGTGCCGATAATGTATCTTTGATATTTACCTCTTTGTCTTTTAAAACAATCTTTCCAGAAGTCATTTGGGTAATGCCCATCAAGCATTTCATTAACGTAGATTTACCTGCTCCATTTTCCCCCATGAGAGCATGCACAGTTCCAGGTCTAACCCTGAAATCAACACCTTTTAACGCTTTGACCCCTGGAAACACTTTAACCACATCCAACATTTCCAATATATATTCACTCATTGAAGTCTACCCTCCACATCTACTATTTAAAATCTGCTAAGTTATCAAGAGAAACTATTTTGAAAGGTATCCATCCATATTTATCTACTTTTTCACCTTGAGCCATTTTATAAGCAAAATCAAATGCTCCTGAACCTTGTCCTCCAGCATCTTGGAATACGGAACATGCCATTTCTTCAGCTTCTATAGCTGCAAGAGCATTAGCTGTAGCATCTATCCCAACAACTGGAACCTCTAATCTATTAGCTGACTTTAATGCTTCTATAGCACCTAGAGCCATTTCATCATTATTACCGATGACAACATCAAAAGGTTTACCTGTCCCAATGAATTGCTGCATCTTTGCCATAGCTTTCGCACGGTCGAATTCTGCTGTATCTTCAAACTGTTTGACTAAAGTGAATCCATTTTCTTCTAGAGTTTCTTTTACAGCTTTTGTACGTGCATTAGTATGTTGTAAACCCAGTGTACCCATAAATAATACATAATTGATTTCTTTATCATCTTTATCTTTGAAGTACTCAGTTAGATATTTTGCTTGTAACTGACCAGCTTCATATTCATCAGAACCTACAAAGGAAGAATTATCTGATTCTTCTAGAATAGGTTGGTTAGGCAATCTATTAACAAATACAACAGGAACATCTCCAGCTGCCTTCAAAATTTCCTCAGTCGTATCTGTATTGACTAAATTAACAATGATTGCACCACAATCTTGTGATACAAAGCTGCTAATATGTGATAATTGTTTTTGTATATCATTTTCTGCATCAAATGCTATTATCTCTGCATTATCTTGTTTTTTTGCTGCATCTTTCACAGCAGTTTCCAAAGTTGATAGGAATTGGTCACGAGATGACATAGTCAACCCTATCTTAATCTTTTCATTTTCCCCTTTTCCGTCATCTACGCTATTATCTGTAGTAGTTGCTTTCCCACCACAACCAACAAATAACGCACCTGTTAAAATACATGTAAATAATAATGCCAAAAATCTCTTCATTTTAATCTCTCCTTGTTTGATTATTAATTTTATTAGGTTCCTTCATATATAATTGTAAAATAAAATACATGTCCTTAATAGACATGCATTTTCAAGATAATATACTATTTTATTTACGTGTAATATTTTTACTCCAAGGTCGTTTGAGTTTCCAATATCCAAAAAAGTGTAAAAATATGATTTGTGTGTAATATCTTGCTACCATCATTCAATATATTTTCTATAACACAATGGGCTATGACCTACACTTTTTTTGAATATCTTACAAAAATATCTATAATCATAGAAACCGCATAGCTTAGCTATATCTTTGATTTTTTTATTAGTACTGCTTAATAGACATTTCGCATTATCAATACGAATGGAAGATAGATAATCTGTAAAATTCATTTTGGTCTCATGTTTGAAAATCCTGCTCAAATAGGTTGAATTAACATTCAATTGCTCTGCTACACTTGTAAGAGAAATGGTCTTATCGTAATTGTTATTCATATATTCTATAGCTTTTGCTACAGTAATATTGGTAATCTTGGTGGGAATATTAGGATAATAATGGATATGTTTTCGAAAATTATCTATCATATCTTTTACCTGCTCTATAGAAGTTATATGTTCATATATCTCATGTTCCCTATCAATATGAAGTATATTATCCATCTCTTTAATCCATTCTATGACAACTGCTGAATTAATATATTCTCTCTCAAAATATTTTATCTGCTCTTTTGAATGTTGTATAATCTTTTCTATATCAACTGTTATCAATAGCTTTTTTATATCATCATAGAATCTATTGAAATTCTTTTCTTTATGTACTATATTGATTATTTCGTAATACAATATCTTGTCTTTGTTATAAAAACTTCTTTCTAAAGTTCTCTGTGCATGATTATAGGCATTCTTAAGACTTTCTTTCCCAATACAAATATCACTTACACCAATTACTGATGAGAGTTCATATTTTTCTTCTATAAATTCATGAAACTTGCTCGCTATCTCATTTAAGATTGTATTACTTGATATTGATGTGGCATCAACAATTATTGTGTAATTATAGTCTTTCGTAGCTATTATTTCATACTTATAGCTTTTATCTATTATGTTTTGACTCATACCAATCAAATCATTAAATATAATAATCTGTTTTTGCTGGTCATTCTTGTTATTGGGTTCATAAGTTTTTAATATCTTGATTTCTAGAACAGCCGTTTTAAGTAGAGATAAATCAATATCATTATTCATACATTTTTGTTTCAATTGATTATAATCATATTTATTGTTTATGACATTATGCAGGAATTTTTTCTTTAGTTCATTACTTCCCAAATCAGCCAAATGCAATAATTTCTTTTTTTCCTTGGCTTCCGCTCTTCCTTCGTCAACTTTTTTCCTTAGTGTACCAAGTATATCTTCTATATTTTTTTTATTAAAAGCATTTTTTAATATATAATCATCTGCACCTTGTTTCAATGCCTCTTTTACATAATCAAAATCATCGTGACAACTTAACACTATAATCTTGCATTGAATTTCTCTTCTCCTAATCTCCTTAATAAGAGAAATACCATCCATAACAGGCATACTGATATCCGTTATGATTAACTCTGGCTCAAGACTTTCTACCTTTTCCAATGCTTGTTCTCCATCTTGTACATCATCCACAATCATAAAACCCTCTTTTTCCCAATCTGTCACCGCTAATAAGAACATGCGAACCAAATAATCATCATCCACTATTAATGTCCTAATCATACTCTTCACCCTCTTCTAATTGTTTGTTTTCAAATAATTTTCAGCATTGTCTTTCCTAATGAATTCACTGTCTATGTAAATATTTTTTTCAATCTTTTCTCCGTTGAGATATCTTACAACTGTATGTACGGTCTCATTGGCGATTTCATATCCATTTTGTGAAACCATACCTGTTATCTTACCATCGATTATTTTACGAATACTATCGGTTTGAGTATCTACACCAATAATTGATATGGGCTCATCCAGCTTCAAGAACTCCAGCCTATCCATGACACCCAGTGTCATAGTTGCATTAGTACAGAAAACACCATCAATATCAGGAAATTTGTCTAGTATTTCTTTTGTTTTTTGTACCGAATCCAAAAAACTACAATAAGCCTCTTTTTCATAGACAATTTCTATATCTGTATTTAACTCAATATAATCTTTGAAACCCTTAAGTCTTTCTATATGAGGTGATTGTATCAATGTACCTGTCAATATTGCAACTGAACCTTTACCCTCTAACCGATCATTCATATACTCACCCGCTAATTTACCAATTAATAAGTTATTGGAACCAATATATATTTCATCTTCTCCGTAGATATCTGTATCCATTGAGAATACAGGTATATCCTTCTCTTTTGCAATCTCCATATACTCTGAGTAATATGAATCACAAGGAACAACAACTATTGCATCCACATCGCTGTTAAGCATATCATTTATTAGAATTTTTTGCTGTCTCACATCTTTTTCTGTTTGGGGATGAACAATCAAAACCTCTACATCCAATTCATCTGCCGCCTTTTCTATACCAGATTTCAGTGATAAACAATATTCGCTGTCCATAGCTTTCAATACTACACCAATCTTGTATTTGTCTTGATTGTTTTCTGAATAATTCTTATGATTTATATTAGAATTACATCCACATAATAATAGTATCATGATGACAAATATTATTTTCCTTATGATTTTTCATCCTCTCTTATCATATACTTCTCCTTTACCTTAGTTGCCGGTATGATTATCATAACATCTGTTCCTTCACCTATCCTGCTTAAGTAGGAAATACTACCGTATTCTCCATAATATAGCTTAATTCTATCCTTGATATTGCTAATGCCAATACAGTTAAATTTTTCTTTCTTGCCTTTTTTTCTCTTAAATATATTGTTTTTTTCAATTTCAGTCATACCTTTTCCGTTGTCTTTTACACTAAGTATTAATTCGTCATTAGTTCTAGTTGCTCTTATAATAATTCTATTCTTATCCGTCTTGGTATCTAATCCATGATAAATACTGTTTTCCACTAACGGTTGCAATATGAGCCTAGGAACAAACAGCTCCTTTACATTAGGTTCGATTTCGTAGTTAACTGTAAAGCTGTCCTTGTATCTGAAACGTTGTAATAATACATAATTACTAACAAGATTCAATTCGTCTTCAAGTGTAATAAAAGCACCTTTTTTACTAATTGTTGATTGCAATAATTCAATGAAAGCATCTAACAGGTCTACTATCTCATAAGCTTCCTGCAAAAAAGCGGCACATTTAATGGAATTGAGAGTATTATACATGAAATGTGGTGTTATCTGATATTGTAGAGCTTCAAGTTCTGCCTCTCTTTTCAGCAATTTTTCAGTCACTAATTCATCGATTAGTCTTTCCATCTTATTTGCCATATTATTGAATCTACTGCTTAATATTGATATCTCATCATTACCGCTTACTGTTGCTCTTGCTGTTAAATCCCCCTCACTAAGTTTTCTCATAGCTATTTTTAGATTTTTAACTGGAACATATAACCTATTTGACATAATAAGTGCCAAACAAACAGAAATAAGCATAGTTATGACTGCTGCTATAATTATATAATTCCTTACATCTGTGATATCTTTAGTTAGAGCTTCTACATTCAAATCACTAACAAAACTATACCCTGTAAATGGTGCAATAATCCTTTGATAATGTCTACTAGCTTCTGAAGGAAGACAAATCTCTTTACCCAGCTTTGATAATAATTCACTGGATACAACAACATTATCCTTATTAACTATTTCTGTGGTAATATTAAGAGAACTATTGATACTATCAAGACATGAAAAATAAACGATTCGCTCATCCATATTAAAAGCAATTTCACCTATTATTTCATTTGTATCCGGATCTTTGATTGGCTTTGAATATGTAAATAGAAATTTGTTAACAGACCCAACATCATCTTCAATATATATTGGACTAAAATTTTGTTCAAAATCATTGATCTTACTTAACCATTGGTAGTCTTTTGTTTCATCAATATCTATAACAGCTTTATACTCTTGAGATTTGACTACTTTATTGTTTTTTGGTAAATAGACATATATAGAATCAATATTATCACTGGACATTTTATATTTGTTCAATAATATATTCATTGCTAGAAGTCTATCTTTCCCTCCATATTGCTCCCTTATCAATCCTATCAATTCTAGATCACAGCTTGCCTCTACAGACGTATAATACATTTTCCGCATTATATCATCAAATTCCAGAACCTTGGTAGTGATATTCTCAGATATCGTACTTCTATAATTATTTTCTATAGCGACAGCAGTTTTCTTGTAATAGATTATTGAAGTCACGATTGATATTATAACTGTAATAGAAATAATACTAAGGATAATTTTTGCACGAAATTTCATAAGTCACCCCTTATCTTTTTGTGATTTTTAGGACATAGTATATACTTTAGTACATATTCCTTTGTTCAATATCCACTATTTTTTATATTTGTCCAAATAGTTTTTATTAATTACAGATATATATTAAAGTAACTAGAATTTTTTGTCAAGAATTACCCTTTATTTCCAAAATCCTTTATTATTGGACTAATAATATTGTATAAAAAAGCTGTTTCATATTATATTTTTTATAATACGAAACAGCTCTTTATATTTTATTAACTTAAATATCTCCATTGAATTCTTTGACTGCGTTAAACATGGCAATGATATTTTCAGGTGGCACATCTGGCATTATATTATGTTCTTGATTGAATACAAAACCCCCATCTGGTGAAAATATCTCTAGATTGCTAAGTACATGTTTTCTAACTTCTTCTGGTGTTCCTCTATTAAGCACCCATCTTGTATTACAGCCACCACCCCAAAAAGTAATATCTTTTCCGAATTCTTTTTTGAGGATAGCAGGATCCATTCCATTAGCAGTTGTTTGTACTGGATTGATTACATCATATCCAGCTTCAATCAAATCTGGAAGAAGTGAATATATGGACCCACATGAATGCAAGAATGTTTTCATATTACTATGTTTATGCACATATTCACACAACATGGTATGTCTAGGTTTGAACAACTTTCTGTAGACGTCTGGTCCTATCAATGGTCCACTGTCCATTCCCAAGTCATCTCCAAAACGCAATATATCCACTATATCTCCAACAGACTCACATACTTTTTCTAGTGTATTAAGATGTATTTCCATTAATTTATCCAATAGTTTTTCAACATTGACTTGATCTATATAACAATCCATGAGAAAATTATCAATACGTCTAAGGAAAGTACCCCATTCCAGTAGATTACATCCACATACTATCATTATGGCTTTGTCAGTAGAATTTCGTAAATCTATTGCTTTTTTTCTTAGATTCTCCCAAAAATCAGGTTGCCCAGCATGATCCCAAGGACTATGAACCAGATATGACCATAGAACCTTATCCATTGCCTTATCTATATCTTTATAATTATCTGGATATCCATCAATATATGGGAAGATGGTCTGGTCAAAAAAGGTTGCTCCCTGAGGCATCTTTGCAATCAGTGTCCCATCTGAGTGGTAAGCTGTATAACTGCCATCAACCTCTTTCTTAGGTTGAAACCACTTAGGATATTGTGCTGTTGAACCATCAGCTAGTGTATAATCATACCAATCTTCATCTTTCTCATTGTAGACTCTGCCTAAGTCAACAACATCTACAGAGAATCTATCAATAATATCATCTTCTGGGATAATTACTTGTTGAACAACATCATATACTCTTGTATGACCCTTTTTTATATCTAATTTCTTCTTCAGATTATTATATGCTATCGCAGAAATATTAGAGCTAGGTGTAGCTCCTAGATCTACTGGTACTTTATCTGGTTGTTTATGGTTTATTGCCGCTAATATTCTCTCTCTAGAAGTCATTCTGTCACCTCCTTATATTAATCCTGATGGAATACTTCTTCCATATCAGCCCACCATTCTCCTTTTTCTCTCGTCTCCAAAGGCTCTTGGCATGGTTTACATAGTTCCCACCATTTCTGCGTAACAGAATCATCTGCCATCTTAGCCATATCCTCTTCATAATTATCTCCAGTATATTCATAATAGCTGAACAAATATCCGTCTTTAAAGTAAATGGAATAGTTATCTATGTTACATTCTTTTATCTTCTTCAATACATCTAGCCATACATTTCTATGTAGCTTTTTATACTCATCCAATTTTTCTGATCTTACTTTTATTACTGAACCATACCTCTTCATAGAACCAACCTTTCCTAATTAACTGTTAAGCTTTTCATCCAACCTCTTTATTTCTGCTCTTATCTTATCTAAATCAAGTGGGTATTCTCCATATTCTCTAACTACTTTCAGCGCATGATGATAACTCTCTGGTTCCACATCATTACTGATTGAATGGTCTGATTGAAAAATCCATCCACCTGTATTGGCAGCCTGCATCTTATATAGAACTTCACGTTTAATCTCATCAAGGTTATTTCTCTCTAAGACTCTCATGTCAATATTTCCACAAAAACCTAACCTGCCCCTATATTCTTTTTCTAATTCAACAACATCAAGATCAGCCTTAGCTTCAAGAGGATTATAAAAATCCAACCCTAATTCAATCATATCCTCATAGATGATAGAAGCATTACCACATCCATGATAAATAACAGGCAAGTCATTGGCATGACATATATCTATCAATTGTTTAGTTATAGGTTTAAAATATTTTCTCCATGCTTCTGGGCTGAACAACATACCATTACGATAAGCGACATCTCCCCATATTATCATTCCGGAAAGTCTTCCATTACCTTCTTCTATTTGAGCTTTTGTGAATCCTACTAGGAATTCCCCTATTCTTTTCATGAAATCTTCAAATGATTCTGGCTCAGCTAACATCCACATCAATGAGTTTTCTGTTCCAACTATTCTCCAAACATATTCATAACCTTCACAAACAGAACCAAACACTGGCAGTTTATCCACATAGGCATCTACACGTTCAGACCAAGCAGGTATATCCCTTAAAAGAACATCTCCAACACCGTTAATCTGGTCATCAGAAGCATTATTGAATCTTCTTTTGTCAGCAGGGTCATCAAAAGTGAACTTAGCCATTTCTTCTGGTTCTTTTATGGAAAAGCTGTCATAATGGGGCATTACAATGTCTCCTGATCTGTGGATAATAGCTTCAAACCCTGTTCTAATATATATGTCCTCACCATTTTGCTGAATTACCTCAAATGATTTTATATGAGGATCCATATTTGGAGTAATAGGTATATAATCTAAATCAAAAAATAAGTATGGATCAAAGTCTTTTCCCCATTTATCAATACACTTATTTTTGAATCCTGTCCAGAAAAATTCTCCAACTGGTATTTTATCGCACTTATCACTGAACTTTGCTGCATTTTTGATTCTATTCAACTTCTTAAGAACAACATCATTTTTCTCCATAATCTCATATCCTCCTCATTTAACTAAGGTACGAGGCTGTCTTACATGGAATAGTAAGACAGCCCCTCCTATTTCTATTATTTTACCATTGAGCTGGCATATAGTTGTCTACATCATCTGCTGTAATAATATGTCTTGGCAGATAAGCAACTGGGTCCATCTCTTCTCCATTAAAATATCTAACTGCTGTAAATAATGCTATTGCTCCATCTCCCTCAGCTGATTGATATGTAATACCTGAACATACTCCATTTTTAACTGCGTCCATACCAGTTTTACTATTTCCTGCTGCAACGACTACGATATCTTCTCTTCCTGCATTTTTTAGAGCTTCTTCTGTACCTGTCATACTGAATCCGTCACCTGCAAGGATTAATCCTTTTAATTCATCTCCGTATTTAGTAATCCAGTCAGATACAAGCTGCATTGTTGCTTCTGCTTCTAGATTAGCAGTATCCATAGCTAGTAATTTCATGTCTGGTGCATAATCAACCAATTCAGTTATTGGTGCAAATGTTCTAGCGAAATATGGTGATGAACCAGGCATATGTCTTACTATGGCATATCCCCCTTCTTTCCCCATTTCATCAGCAAAATATTTAGCCAACATTCTAAATTGTCCCCAATCGTCTGGTCCAGTCCATGCTGTACAATATTTCATAGCTGCCTCTGCTGGTATTGTATTGGAAGCTATTATTGGTATACCTGCTTGATTGATTTTTCTCATGAGTGGCGCACAAGCTGTAGCGTCAACAGGTGCAAATATAACAGCATCCGGCTTTTCATTAATCGCTTGGTCTACTTGTTGAGATTGTAAATCCATGTTCCAGTTACCATTTAGTATTTTCACTTCAATATCATAAGCTTCTGCTATCTGAGTAAAACCATTAACATACGCTGTCCAGTATGGATGGTCTCCTGCTTTTAGAAGTACAACTTTTTTACCAATAGCACCATCTGCAGGTGACTTTGGTAGATTCTCTTTTTTTGTAGTCCAACCTGCGTATTCAATGTCCCACCAATGTCCTGCATCTTCTTCTGCCAAAGCTTTTGGGTCTTCTGGTCGATCTGGTACTTCTTTTTTCTCTGTAGGAAGAATCAATGGTTGACCGTCACTACCTATAATTGAGAACACATCAATTTCCTTTGATTTTTCCAAGTTAGACTTTTCATTATTAGTATTGTCACTTACGGAAGCCTTATCACTATCTGTCTTCTCTACCTTTTCCTCTTTTTCCTTGGAACCACACCCTACAAACAAAGTAACTAGTAAACTCATAACTAAAATAACACTAAAACACTTTTTAAACATAATGTAACCCTCCTAGTATTTATAATTTTATTTTATTACCTACTACCGTATACTCTGTGCTTCTTTCAATAATTCAGGCCTCTGTCCTTTTAACAGTTCATGTCTATAGTTTGTGTAAGCTTCATAGAAAACCACTACTGCAAGAATTAGCCCATTAATGAATATCTGAATCTCAAAGCCAAGACCAAAACAGCCTATCATGTTAAATAGCACTTGAAACATCAGTACGCCAAAATAACTTTTCAGTATATTTCCTTTACCTCCAGTTAATTGTGTACCTCCGATTATTACTGCTGCAAGAGATGTCATGAGAGCTTTTTGAGCAAATATGAATCTAGCAGTCATTGAGCTTAATCTCATTGCGAATATTGAACCAGCCAAAGAGGCAGTTATACCACATATCACAAAACCTAGTATTATGTACATATCCTTGTTTATTCCAGCCAACCAGGCAGTTTCAGGATTACCACCCACTACATAGAATCCTTTTCCAAATCTAGTATGGTCAACCAAGAATATACCTATTGAAATAATGATGAATGTTATGATTACTATTGGTGAAAACAGTTTTGTAGTCAACCATAATATGATAAATACTGCTGGAACTACTATGGTAGTTATTCCTTTTATTGTTTTCACATCAGGTCTGCTTAAAACAACAAATAGTATTATGGCCCCGATAACTATGATAATGAACCATATGGGGAATTGTCCTGTTTCTAAGAATTCACCTAATGAATAATTGTCAATGCTTTTAGTTCCTCCATCGCTATATAGATGGAGTATTCCTCTAATTATAGTCATAGTCCCTATGGTTGCTATAAAAGAGTGTATCTTGAACTTTACCACTACTATTCCATTGAATAATCCGATTAAGGCGCCAGCGAAAACAGCAATGATTAGACTCAAGGTCCAACCTAATTCAGGTTGTAGTCCGACACACAACATACCGCAGAATTGAGCTGTTGCACCAATTGATAGATCTATTTGTGCCAAAATGAATACTAATGTGAATCCAACTGAGATGATAGCTAACATACATCCAGAAATCAATATAGTGGATAAATTCATTCTATTGGCAAAATTAGGAGCAAATATTGCTGAGAAGCAAGTTAATAATATAAGCAATAATATCGCTCTATTTTGGTCAATAAGTGAAATAATATTCTTACTTTTATGCATAGTCTTTACCCACCTTCCTTAACTTATATGTATGTAGAGCAACAACTGCAATGAATACCAGTCCAACAAATACATTCTGTACTGCTGTAGGGATACCTATAAATGTAAGTATGTTATTCAACAATCCCATTACCAGCACACCACCAAGTACGCCCCATATATTTCCTCTACCACCTGATAATGCCATACCTCCTATTACAATAGCTGTAACACTCTTGAAGTCATACCCTTCTCCTAGATAGAATACTCCAAGCTTATTCATAGAAGTAATGAATATACCTGCTACAGAAGCAGTAAATGAGCTTATTAAGAACGCATACAATACAGTTCTCCTTACATTTATACCAGTACATTTGGCAACATCATATGCAGAACCAACCAGTTTCAGTTGATTACCGAACTTTGTCTTCTTCATAACAAAATTGGCAATTATGTATAAAACAATCATGACAATGATTAGTAGTGGCACAGGTCCTACTTTCATTCTAAAGATATTAACGAAAGCCGCTCCTGATGTACCTGGCTCCAAATCTGGGTATAATTGATTACCAGACCATACATATCTCATAATACCTTCCATACCAAATTGCATCGCCAGAGTCCATAAGATTGCATTAGCTCTAAAATAACCTACAACAATTCCATTAACCAAGCCTATGAGCATTCCAAACATTATTCCAAGAATCAGCGCAGGAACAAGTCCAAAATGCAAAAACTGTACAGTTATTATACCTGAGAATGCCATAGCTGACGGTACACTCATATCTGCCATTTGTGAACTATATATTACAAAAGATAATCCACAAGCTGTAATACCCAACATTCCAACTGCTCTTAGAATATTTAACATATTATCCGGTGTCAAAAACTTGGTAGGTGACACAATGATTCCTAGAATAATCAATAATAGAGCTATTACATATACACCTGCTTTGTCAAATAACTTACTGATACCATTTTTATCATCAACATCATTGAATCGTGATTTTACCAAAACTGTATTATCCTTAGCAGACATCGCATACACTCCCTTCCCCATTGGCTGCAAGCAGTGCTGTTTCTTCAGTCAATTTTTCTTTACCTATTTCTCCGATCATATGTCCGCCCCTAATTACATAAGCCCTATCAGATAATCCAACAAGTTCTGGTAGATCTGAAGTCATTAATAATACTGTTGTTCCATTATCCGCTAACTGAGTAACTACATCATGAATTACTTGTTTAGCACCAACATCTACACCTCGTGTTGGTTCATCCAGTATCAGAACATCAGGTTCAGTGGCAAGCCATTTCCCTAATAATATTTTCTGTTGATTACCACCTGATAAACTTCCAACTCCAACTTTAGGATTTGGAGGGCTAACCTTCAACTTTTCAATCTGCTCCATAACAATATTGCCTGCATTACTTCTTTTATAAATACCACTCCTAGAATATTCAGGAATCAGAGCTGATAATATATTTTCTTCATTGGTCAACCTAAGAAATAGCCCTTGTGATTTTCTATCCTCTGATAGATATGCGAATCCTTTGTTAATACCGTCATCATAATTTTTTGGTGTCACATCTTCTCCATCTTTTATCACTTTCCCTTTATCTATGGGGTCAATACCAACTATACATCTGGCAAGCTCCGTACGTCCTGCTCCAGACAATCCCATAAACCCTAGGATTTCACCTTTTCTTGCCTTAAACGAAATATTATGTACAAACCCATATCTAGTCAAATCCTGTACTTCTAGATAAGTATCACCTATTTTACCTTTTCTCTTACTGTAGAATTTGTCTATTGTTTTTCCTACCATCATCTGAACAAGTTCTTCTGGTTTAACATCATCTATACTTCTTGTATCAATTTTCTTTCCATCCCTCATTACAGTGACTCTATCAGCTATCCTGAATATTTCTGGAATATGATGAGAAATATATATAATCGCCATACCCTTATTCTTCAAGTCAGTGATAATATTAAATAACATCTCTACTTCTTCTCTCGATAATGCAGATGTGGGCTCATCAAATACCAGTATATTAGGGTTATTACCCATTACTTTTGCAATTTCAACTAATTGAGCCTGGTGCTGACTTATCTCTGATATATTCTTCTCTGGATCTAGACTTTCCAATTTTACAGTTGCCAAACATTTCTTGGCTTCCTTTATCATTTTACTTTTGTCAAGAACAACTCCATATTTAACTGGTAATCTTCCTACTAGAATATTTTCAGCAATACTAATAGGTCTTGCTAGACTTAATTCCTGATATATCATACCAATGCCATTTTTCTTGGATATTGATGGAGTATGAAGTAATTTTTCCTCTCCATCTATCAAGATATCACCAGTATAATCATTATAAGAACCTGCAATCATTTTCATCAGAGTTGATTTTCCTGCTCCATTTTCACCCATAAGAGCATGCACTTCACCTTGGTGAAATTCAACGCTGACATTATCTACAGCAAGAGTTCCAGGAAATCTTTTACTGACATTTTTAACTTCTAGTGCTACTTTGCCTGCCAAAACGTATCCCCACTTTCTTATATTTAATTAACTTATCCTGCCGAATTCTCCCAAACCATATTTTTTTGCTTCATCAAACATGGCGATTATATTTTTTGCTGGAACTTCCGGTAATAGATAATCATGAGAAGCTGCAACAATATATTTACCTTTCCTGCCTAATATATCAATTATCCTTTTTGTTTCTTCTCTAACTCTCTCTTCGGATTGATTTAATAGGATATCATTCTCATCAATACCACCAAAAAAGGTTATATCATTACCAAATTCATCCATCAACTCTTGCGGGTCCATATCAGAAGCATTGACCTGTATAGGATTAACTGCATCAAAACCAACATCTATTAAATCTGGAATAAGTTTTCTTATTGCTCCACAGGAGTGAACAGCAGTTACCGCATTATTACTATGGGCTAAATCAACTATTTTCCTTATCCTAGGTTTAAAATATTTTCTCCACATCTCTGGAGATAATAATAATGAACGTTGTGTTCCGAAATCATTACCCATGAAAAACATATCAATCACTCCAGGATTTTGTTCAAAGCTTCTTTTGGTTAATTCGTAATAGAAATCGAAACATTTTCCAACAAGAGTGTCTATGACTTTTTCATCTGTGTACATTTTGATAAAAAAATCTTCCATACCAATCAATTCAGTAGCATCATGAAAAAAAGGAGACCAAGTTCCACCGATGATTGTATATCCTTCTGCTTCACGCAATTGCTTTTCTGTGATTTTACAATCATAATCATCAATATCAGGATAAGGATAATCCATGATGTCTTTAACGGACTTAGCGTATGCTAGGGGATGTGTAATTGCTTGCCCGTAATGAAGCCCTGCTCTTCGTATACCCCAATCAGTATCAAAACTTCCATCTTCGTATGTCTTGTAAGGCTTACCAACATATTCAGGTCTGATAGTTTTATAATCAATATCTAATATATCGTACAATGCTTCATTTTCATCTTTTGCCCCTAGAGCTGCAACAATATTTTCAGTGGTCTTTGGATCACCACCATACCACATTGGAAATCTATCCATAGTCTTATTCTTAATTGGAGCTAATGCTCTTTCCTTTGAAGTCATAAAATCCCTCCCTTACCATTGAGCAGGCATATATTTATCTACATTTTCTTCAGTTATGATGTTACTAGATAGATAATAGATATCATTTATCTTTTTTCCATTAAACCAATCAGCTGCAACCTTTATAGGAAGTGCCCCATCTGCTTCTGCTGATTGATAGGTTATAGCGAACAAATCCCCTTTCTTAACCGCATCCATTCCATTTTTTCCATTACCTGATGCTACAATGACTATGTCACTTCTTCCTGTTTCCTTACAGGCATCAATAGCGCCGATTGCTTGTATCGAATCATCACTACAAACGATACCTTTTATTTCATCACCATATTCATCAATCCAATTCTTCACTATTTCCTTGGACATATCATAATCAAAATCACAATCCTTACTATCAAGTGACTTAATATCAGGTGCATACTCTCTAAATTCCGTAATAGGTCCCCAATTCCTTGCATAATAAGGTGAACCGCCTACCGGTGTATGCCTTAGATAACAGACACCACCTTCTTTGTCCAATTCATCAGCCATAACCCTTGCTAACATACGAAAGTTTCCCCAATCATCTGGTCCAGTCCATGCAAGACAATACTTTAACGCTTGAGATTCTGGCAGTGTATTGAAAAAGATTAGTGGAATACCTTTTTCATTGATTCTTATAGCTTGAGATACCGCTTCTTTTTTATCAATGGCAGCTAATATAATCATGTCAGCGCCATCATTTATTGCATCATCTATTAATTGATTCTGCTTCAATAAATCTCCATTTGGATTTAACATTCTAAAATCTATACCATATGCATCTGCTACCTTTTTAGCTCCTATACCAACAGCTGTCCAATAAGGATGTTCACTAGTGACGATTACATATATTTTCTTACCCTTAGCTCCATCACCAGGAGAGGATGGTATATTGATTTTGTCTTGTACCCACCCAGGAAATCTAATATCATACCAATGCATAGGATCAGCTAAAGGCAATAATTCAGGATTAGTAGGTCTTTCGGGTATTTCTTTTATTTTTGTTGGATAAATAAGTAACTGTCCATCATAGGACTTCAAATTTGATATATCAACCTGCAAATCTGCATTACCATCATTTGCTGATTGATTATTTTCAGAAAAATTGTTATCGTTTTTGTAGATATCATCATTATATTTGCAACCATTAAATAAAGTAACTGAAAGAAAGATTGTTATAACAAGTGCTAATAATTTTTTCAAAAAACTCCTCCTTAAAAGTATTGTTATTGTTAATATTAGCACATCACTTACGATAGATACATTATAATTCCCTTACAAGAAAAAGTTAATTCAATTTCTTAAGATGTTTTGGTCCATTTATTAACAATACTCGTAAGCATATTGATTTTTTGACTCTATGATGATATGCTTTTTTTAAGTTCTTAAAACTAAGACAAAAAGGTGGGACACTATATGTATAAACTTTTGATTGTCGATGATGAAAAATTGGTTCGTTCCTCTATAAGTACTATCATTGATTGGCATTCTCTTGGATTCACCGAAGTATATGAAGCTGAAGACGGAGAACAAGCTCTAGAAATAGCATTAGACAAAAAACCTAATCTTATACTTACAGATATCAAAATGCCTTTTATGGATGGTCTTGAATTAACCAAGCAGGTCAGAAAATATCTTCCTACATCCTATATAGTTATTCTAAGCGGCTATGATGAATTTGAATTAGCTCAAGATGCTATTGCTCTTGGAGTAAAAGACTATATCTTGAAACCAATAGGTGCAAAAACTCTATATAATAAAATTGCTCACCTATGCAAAGAAATAAATCTAGAAAATGACCACCGTAATTACCTGACGAAGATGAAAACTCAATTGCATCAAAGTCTTCCTTTATTGCGTGAAAGATTATTGAATATGCTTATATGTACTCCTGGCAATAATGATAGGATAATCGACCGCCTATATTCTCTTGGAATAGAATTCAACCTTGCACCATATACAATATGTGTAGTAGAACCAGATCTGAATAGTATCCTTCCCAAAGATTCTGAGATATACTATTTTGCAGTAAAAAATATAATCTACGATACAATAGGAAAAAGCTATTATGTGTTTTCTGATAATAATAATAGAATAATAATTGTTTTCAACAGCAGTGAATATCTAACCTCTATGGAAAATCGTAGCATCATATCGGTTACACTTCAAGTGATACAAAACAACGTTAATTATCATCTTAACATACCTTTAACCTCTTCAATAGGAATAACTGTAGATAGTATATATAGACTCTATTCATCTTATACAGAAGCTTTATCTGCACTTGAATGTAAGTATACATTAGGAAAGAATAATACCTATGATATAAACGACCTTGATTATATTCAACCAGAATTCTATTATCCTTTTGATACCAGCGGATATTTATTGGAAGCAATAAAAGCTGGTGAAGTAAATAGCATCAAACAGACATTATCCAACATATCTACTTTATTAAAAAATCAAGAAACCCTGACATGGGTTAATATCAAGCTCATATTTATAGAAATAATTACAAGCATTTTGAAAGTAGTAGTTAAAACCAGTGATGTTTCTTCCTCTACATGGGAAGAAGGTATATCTCTATATGATACTATTGAAAAAATGGATACAATAGATGCCATTGTTGCAAACGTTCAATCTTTTTGTATACAAGCATCTGAAAAATTGGCATTGACCAGAAACAATAGTAATTATAATATCATAGCAAAAGTAAAAGACTATATCGACAACAATTATGAACAAGAAGAACTTTCCCTTAACTCAGCTGCTGATTATGCCTCTGTAAGTTCCGTTTACTTAAGTTCTCTGTTCAAGAAAGAAACTGGAATCAATTTTAAGACTTACCTGATTAATAAGAGAATGGATAAAGCTATACATTTAATAAAATCAACTAATTTCAAGACTTATGAGATAGCTCATCTAGTTGGATTTTCCAACCCTCATTATTTTAGTGTTTCCTTTAGAAAATACACTGGCAAATCACCTACCGACTATAGAAAATCCTTGGAGGAATAGTGATGGTAATAACTAAAAAATATCTTGAGAAAATTAGATATATCAGTATACGTACAAAAATACTATTATCATTTTCTTTGGTTATTATTTCATTAATAAGTTCAACACTTATCTTTGCACTTAGCAAATATAATCATAAGCTACTTAATAATAATATTGATTATTCCAAGAAAGTTACTTCATCACTTGTTGTCAATCTGGATGAGTACATCTATCAGCTCAAGTATATTTCTAATATAATTGCTTATAATCAATATGTCCAAAAATACCTTAACAAACATGATTCTTATTATAGTATTGATTCATCTGATAGTTTTCAGCGTACACTGGAATTCCTATCGAATATTATAACTTCTAGAAGTGATATTGACTCCATACTGATTTTTGATAATGATAAACTATCAGTTTTCAAAAGCACCCATCTTGACCTTAACACCAATTATGATTATAAAAATCAGTTATGGTACAAAAACATATTAGAATCAGGCGTAACCCCTAAGATATCAGGTCCTCACAAACAAGAGTACTTACATACTCCAGAAATCAATGTATTCTCGGTTAATAGAACCATCCAAAGATATGACGGACTAAAAAAGACAGGAGTTATACATATAAGTGTCAATCTATCAGAATTAAAGAAGTTCTGTGAATCAGAAATATTATATAAGAACGGATTCATATTCATCGTCAACGATAATGGAGAAATAATCTATCAACCTGATAATAACATTACTAACAGCAAAAAATTAACTTCATTGGAGAAGGATGTAACCAACATATTACCTAAACTAACTAATAATAAGATTAATATCTTCACTGATACAATATATGATGAAAAATATCAAATCGTATCAAAATATATGAGTAATGCTAATTGGTATATAGTAGCTGCAACTCCATACAAATCTATTACCGAGGATGCTGAGCATATTAAGAACATTATTCTTTCAATGGGACTATTATCTCTGATATTAGCACTTGTAATAACCTATATCCTATCAACTGCAATAACAAAACCAATACTCAACTTGCGAAAATGTATGGCTGAGGCTACAGAAGGAAATCTTACTATCAGGTCAAATATAAAATCAAAAGATGAAATAGGTATATTGTCCTCTAGTTTCAATGGTATGTTATCTCAGATTGAAAAGTTGATGCAGCAAGTAATATCAGACCAAGAACAAAAACGCAAGCTTGAATTGAAAACCCTTCAAGCTCAGATAAATCCTCATTTTCTTTATAATACACTTGATTCAATAATATGGATGGCAGAAAGCAAAAACGATAATATTGTTCCTATGACTGAATCCTTATCTAAACTTTTTAGAATAAGCCTTAGTAAAGGCAATGATATCATACCTCTATCTTCTGAAATTGAACATGTAAGGAATTACCTATTTATTCAAAGCATGAGGTATACTGACAAATTTGACTATTCAGTATCAGTAAAACCAGAAGTATTACGTTATAAAACCATAAAACTTATCCTTCAACCCATAGTTGAGAATTCTATCTATCATGGAATAAAAAATAAAAGAGGTAAAGGTAACATCAGTATCAATTGCTGTATCAATGATAAAAAATTGTTAATTACAATAACTGATGACGGTATAGGAATGGACTCTGAGACCTGTACCAGAATATTATCTCCTTCTTATAAAACCGATGGACGCCTTAGTTCTGGTATTGGCGTACATAATGTCAATGAAAGAATAAAACTATACTTTGGAAATCAATATGGTCTTAGATATGAAAGTACTATTTCTGTTGGTACAACAGTTTACATTGATTTACCTCTAATAGAAGATTAACCGCAAGTAGATTGACGCTGTATGGTTTCATAGCCAAACAGCGTCAATCTATTAATTACTATATTCCTCAGCTATTCTCATAGCTATCTTTTCCCATTCCCAAAGTCTTTCTGGGTGATAATTGACAGTGGATATATCCTTCATAATAAGTTCTACATGGCATTTTCTTTCTGTCCTGTCCATGAATTCTCTTATTTCTTTTTCGGCTTGTTTCAAGGACCAATT
Source organism: Vallitalea guaymasensis (assembly GCF_018141425.1). Lineage (NCBI taxonomy): Bacteria > Bacillati > Bacillota > Clostridia > Lachnospirales > Vallitaleaceae > Vallitalea > Vallitalea guaymasensis. The sequence continues at coordinate 4,434,726 of NZ_CP058561.1, read as the reverse complement.
ATTTTCAATAAATATTGCAGGATTTACTTTTCTACTCATAACATAATCGGTTTGCACCTCTTCGATTATTCTATCAATATTACACCATGGACTCACAGATAGCTTCCTGAGATTTGGTATTTTTCTTAGGAGATCCATCTTTCTATCTAGAGGCTCACAGCATCCGTAATAAGTATGACCCCATCTGCTTAACCATCTCATATCATGTTCTATGGCAAATTCCCAATGCATCTCGGGAGATACTTCACTGAATATCTGTGCGTTAGAACATCCCCACATATTATGTGGTTTTACATAATCAGGGTCATAATCTTTGCCTGGAAGAGAACTTATATAGCCATAACCACCTGAACCGATTCTTGTGTTATTACAATCAAGTGATAATAGATTCTGTTCTACAAATTGGTCTAATTCAACCATCCAAGCATCAACCATCTTTTCTACTGCATCATGAACCATATTTGGTCTCATTACCAAATCCATCATTGCTTCCTGGACACCCCACCATCTGATTAGATAATCCCATGGGGTGAACCATATATGTGTCTGTCCTGCTTTCTTCACAGGAATTATGCCTTCAAATATATCACACATAGCTTTATACGCATATTCTGTAGCTTCTTTATTATGAGTTATTTTTGGCAACTTGATTTTTTCTATATCTTCAGGTTCTTTTATCTGGATTTTGAAATGCCTTGAATATATTCCATTGGCTTCATCAGTTTTTATGACATCCACTTCTTCTTTAATACCAAAATCAGTACTATGAATAACCAATGGACATTCAATATAAGGATTAACAATCATATCTCCCGGCATATGATTCCATTGATAAATAGTCTTTCTTAAAGTATCCTCAAGATTCCTTGCCCACTCATGTTCACATTGTAATGTCAATTCATCGTTCACATTCATTTCATGCCAAGGTATCTCGTTAATCCATACCATTGGTCTAGCAGAATCAAGATCATTGAGTTTCGTCCATAATACAGCTTTTTCTTTATGTATTGGCAAAGATGAAATCTCTGCAATCCTTGCCCCAAGTTTTCTTAATACCTCTTTATCTTTCTCCTTGAGTATAATCTCTTGTGCTACAGGTGGCATAGTATGATGACTTGGATCATGCAACATATGAATCTCCTCCTTAATATATATAATATTGACTTTTAGCAATTCACTATTTATACTAATAATATAATATACTTTACTGATTGTGAATTAATAATCTAAACCAATATATACATATTATTAACTTAAGGAGTTGTTTATGTGGATAATCTTAAAATTAAAATTATAAGTGGAGGATTTAATAATTGTTCCCCCAAATGGAATTCCAAGGTTACCAAAGATAATTGTTACAAGATATATTTTCCTGTTCATGGAAAAGTCAATCTCATGTTAGATGATGATATCTATAATATTATTGAAGGTAATGTATACTTTATTAATGGATATAAACTTCAAGAACAGATTTGTCCTGAATATATGGACGTATATTGGATACATTTTCTGCCTAGCTCACTATTTTTGAATAAGATATTGGATTACCTTCCTCCTGTTTATTGTTGGGAGAAAAGCAGCAAAATAGTAGATACTATTAACTACAAAAGTATTCCTGAGTTATTTGATAATCCCAGAAGCGCTAGAAACAACGTGTTGGATACAGCACCTCTAAGTTTGCCTATATATATTAATTCTTTTATTCTCCTTTTGATATCAGATATGATGGAAAACCAGAAGGAACTGGTTGATAACATATCCTACGTTGAATATGAAAAACTGAAACCTTCCATAGATTTTATTAACAATAATTATGATAGGACATTAACTCTAGAAGAGATTGCAGGAAAAGTTTATCTCAACCCTATATATTTTCTAAGATTGTTCAAGAAAAATTTTAATATAACTCCTCAGCAATATATTATGAAAAAAAGATTAGATGAAGCATGTAGTCTCCTTAGGGAAACAGAATTAACCATCAATGATATTGCCAACAAACTAGGTTTCTGTAACCAATTTTACTTTTCTAAAATATTCAAAAGGAATTTTAACAAGACACCTTCACAATATAGGAAATTGATAATATTACCTTAAATTAATAAAGGATTCAAGATTTATTCATATACTGTTCATTATTTTGGTTTATACTAATAAGAAAGAAATGAGGGATTGAAAATGAAATTTACATTTGGAAAATTACTTTTAATCTTTACAATAGTACCATTTGTTGAGTTATATATATTATTGAAGCTGGCTAACATAACATCTGCTGGCATTACATTACTTATAATAGTCATTACAGGTATAATAGGTGCTTATTTTGCTAAACACCAAGGAAGGGCTGTAATTCAGAATATACAATATGAAAGTAATAGTGGCCGTATGCCTGGTAATGAACTACTACACGGATTATGTGTTTTGATAGGCGGTATTTTATTAGTGACTCCAGGGATCATAACAGATTTGCTTGGATTCAGTTTACTGTTACCATTAACAAGAACCTTTTATGTTAATTTCATTAAAACATATTTCCGAAAAAAATTTGATGCAGGGAGTATTAACATATATACATCGAACAAATTCTAAGTTAGGGGCTGTTTCATGATACATTATTTATATTGAATGTATTATGAGACGCCCCTTCATTATTGTATAATCTATTTATTATAATGTTTTTTACATCTTACCTAGTTTATACTTCTTCCAAGCATGTAATCCAAGTGATACACCTATTACCCCATATACTACAAATGCTCTGAAGAACTCGCCAATCTGAGCATCTCCAAATAGTGCTTTACCTGCTGTTGGAGAAACAATGAATATCATGTGGAACAACACAACTCCAGTGATTGCATGACTAATCTTAGCATTGGTTACTGAAGCACCACCTATCAATATCGCTGCTATTGAGAACATAGCCACCTGCATATGACTGCCGTATGTATTCATTGTACCTATATTCTGTAAAAATATTATTTGTCCCCATGAAGCAAGGACTGTTGAGATTATTACAGCTTGTATTCTGGTTCTATTAACATTTATACCGGCTACCTTGGCAATATGCTGACTGTGACCTACTGTTCTGAAGTTCTGACCAATCTTAGTTCTCATTATGAGCTTGTTGAACAAGCATAAAACAGCTATAACAATCCATGTAATAAGTGGAATCTTGAGATTCTTGTACATATTATCACCTAATAATATTAGTACACTGATAACAATCAATACTATACTTGCCACTACATATACTGTATAAGTTTCTTTTGACTTCTTGACTATTCTATCTTTTTTAATTCTCTCTAGATTATATAATGAATAAATAATTAATAATACTGCTAGAATAATGATGAAATAGAATAAATTTAGCCGAAAGATTCCATCTAAAGCATATTTTATACCTCCATTTCCATTAACACCATTGAGAGCTATGGTATTCCTTAACCCTATTCCATCAGGTTTTATCATAACATTATTACTCATAGGAATAGCAGTACCCACCATGACAAGGAGTAAGAATTGATATAAGCCATTAGCAAAGAAACTGACTATAAGTCCTGCAATCATTTCTTGTCCTTTTGTAGCATTGAATAATCTTCCAGTCAAATATCCCAACAATATGGAGATTGGTAATGCCAAAACTATACATAGTAAAAAACCTATAATCCCTTCTACCTGCCAATAAGTGACTGCTATAATTGATAATTGTCCTGCCATGGCTCCTATTACTAATCCAAAGTTAAGTCCAAGACCTGCTAAGATTGGTATTAACAAGGATAATACCAGAAATGAGTTTCTTGATATCCTATTTATCAATTCATTGAAGATATATACTGAATTAAGTTCTGATAACATCATGCCAATAAGTGAAAGCGCAATAAAAATAATAGATACAATATTACTTAGAACCAACTGCTTGATTGACGCCTTATTAAAGAATCTAGCCAACATATTTACCCCCTTTCACCTTAGTTAAAGCATATAGAATTATCCCATTCTGAACTACCATTCTTATCATCTCAGAGACATTTCCTTCAGGAAACATTTCGTTAGCTACAGGCATAGAACTAGCTAATAGCCCTTGGAATAGTAGAACCCCTATAATGACATGTGATATTTTTGCTCTTTTAGCAGTTGCGCCACCTATTAGTATTGCTGCTACAGCTGGAAAAGCCATCATAAGAGGTGCGCCATATAGTTGTACAAATCCGTAGCTTGAGGAATATATGATTATACCAATTGCTCCAAGAACAGTTGACAGCATATTTGCTATGATCCTTCCTCTATTTATATTGACGCCAGATGCCTCGGCAAAATTAGGATTCATACCTGCTGCAAGAATAACAATACCTGTTTTACTCTTAGTAAACAGAAATACCAAGAAGCACATTAATAGGAAGAATAATATTAATCCTGTAGGAATATGTACACCACCAATATGAAAATCCCAAAAATTATTCAATATATGACCAAAAGTGGTATCTAATGTAAATGTGTTTCTAAGTCCTTTACCTATAGGCCAAACCATTTTCTTGTTACTGAAGGGTAAGGCTATCCATGCTATACACATTAATTGAACCATGGAAAACCCTGTATATGTAGCTATAGTCATTTCAGAACCTTTTACCACATTAAGAAGCTTTCCATATAAATATCCAATCAGTAGTGCTATTGGTATAGCGAATAATATTGCAGCAATCAAAGCAACGACCCCCACAAAACCGAATTCAACGCTTAAAACTGCTCCCATCAATCCACATAAAATTCCAATAGGCAGGGCGAAATTAGGTCCTACACCAGATTGAATTGAAGGAACCATGGCTAATACCAATATTCCATACATACCAAATCTTTTTATTATATCAGTTAACAGCATACTCATAGGCAGTCCTTGAAACTTAGCAGCTACTAATACAATGATAAATAGAATAGAGATAATTAATCTGGGGATACCAATTTTATTAATCACCGTCTTCATTGTTACGCCTCCTCTTCCATTATTTTGTTTAATGGAATACCTGACATAAGTAATCCAAATTTTTTATTAGTATCGGAAGGTTTCAATATTCCAGCTAATTTCCCCTCGCTTATAATGGCTATTCTATCTGCTATACTTCTTACTTCTGCTAACTCAGAGGAAGTCATGATGATGGTCATACCCAATTCTTCATTAAGTTTTAATAAAAGGTCTAAAACTAATTTCTTAGCACCTATATCTATACCTCTTGTGGGTTCTGAAACAAACAATACATCCGGCTCTTGAGTAAGTGCTCTGGCAATACATACTTTCTGCTGATTCCCACCGCTTAATCTTCCCACATGTTGTCTACTACTTGTACATCTAATATCCAGTTCTTTTATCCTTTTCATTGAATACTTTTTAATCTTAGTGAAGTTCTTTAGCTTAAATAATCCAAGATTAATCAAAAACTGCTCTTTTATATTGAGTGCAGTAAAGATCATATTAAGTTCAATGGATTCATCAAGAATCAAACCAACATTCTTTCTGTTTTCAGATACAAAAGCAAATCCTTTTTTTAATGTATTTTTTGTATCATTAAGGTTCAATTCTTCTCCGTTATAGAGCACTTCACCTTTTGATGGATATAGACCCATTATACCGTTGGCTAACCCTATCTTTCCTTGACCTGCAAGTCCACCTATTCCAAATATTTCACCTTTACGTATCTGTAAATCAATACCTTTAACTCTTTCTCCTGGCATATCTACATATAAATTCTTAATATCCAGTATAATTTCCTGTGAGATATTTTTGCTAGCCTGTTTATTTTGTATATCTATTTTTCTTCCAACCATAAGTTCAGCCAATTCCCCAACATCTGTTTCTTCTGCTCTTTTATTACACACTCTTACTCCGTCTCGTAGAATAGTAACATTATCTGCTATGGATATGACCTCATCAAGCCTATGTGTAATAAAAAGAATAGCAATTCCAGAATTGGCTATCTTCTTCATGGCTGTTAAGAGATTTTTTGCTTCACTTTCTGCTAAAACAGCTGTTGGTTCATCAAAGACAAGAAGTTTTACATTTTGTTTATCAATCTCTCTTGCAATTTCAATGAATTGCATATGTCCAACAGGTAAACCAGCTACTTTTATCCATTCATCAATATTTATTTCCAGTGTATCAAGAGCTTTTCTAGCATCTTTATTCATTCTTTTGAAATCTACTGTTTTTAGCTTTTCCCCTAGAGCACGGCTTACTAAGTTATCTTTCAAGATTTCTCTATTTAATTTTATATTTTCTGTTATAGTGAATTCTGGAATCAACATGAATTCTTGGTGTACCATACCAATACCTAACTGCATTGCTTCTTTTGGAGATTTCACATCAACTTTTTCTCCTTCAAAGTATACTTCTCCTTCAAATCCACCTGTATTATGAATTACGCCCATTCCAAAAAGTATATTCATCAAAGTAGATTTACCTGCACCGTTTTCTCCAACTAAGCAATGTATTTCTCCAGGTTTTACTTTTAGTTCTACATCTTTTAGAACCTGATTACCTGAATAATTCTTACTAATATTTTTCATTTCAAGTAAATAATCACATTCCATTGTTCTCCTCCTATATTTTTAATTAGATAATAAAAAGAGCTGTCTCATAATACTTTTAATGGGTAAACTCTTGATAGATGTATTATGAGTCAGCTCCTACCTATATAAGTAATAGTTTTTATAAGTCTATATAGTCTATAAGAACTAAGAAATAATTATCGAATTTCTTACCGTTTTCTTCTAGTAGAGTAACATTGATATCAATGTCATCACCATAATTACTTGTATAATCAACAAAACATTCTTTTAATTTTTCGTTATCTATCTTATCCCCCCATTTTCCTTCAATCCATTGTGACGCATACTCTGCACCAGCTTCAATAAACATCATATTAACAGGAACAGGCCAAGTAGACATTCTGCCTGTCATATTGTTTTCAGCATTGATTCTTCTTATTTGTTCAACAACATAGTTAGCATCGCCTTTTTTGTCCTCTGGGATTTCAATTTGTAGAGCAGAAGGAAATCCATGATATGGAGAAGGACAACAAGGTTGAGGATATATTCCATGTTGTTGTAATATAGATTTTATCAATGGTGGCTGCATGGAACAGTTGGTTGAGAAGAAAGCTGTATCTTCTCCATACTGCTTAATCTTTTTAGGTACATCTTCTAGGATGAATTGCTGTGCACCAGATATACCTGCATCACCAGTTGGGTCTGGAGCAGTGGCGTCAACAAATTTTATACCTTCTTTTTTACAGTTTTCCTTTAGTAGGTCTCTCCTTGCTGCAAGTAGAGCATATGACATATGTCTTGGGAATGAATAATGAACCAATGTCTCGGCTCCCTGTTTTTTTATCTGCTCAACTATAGCTGTACCCATTCCAACTTCATCCATTTGGAAACATAGATCCGCTCTGTCAGCTATCATGTTAGGATCTTCTCCTGATGTAGCAGCAATTATCAACAGATCATCTCTTGTTTCGAGAACCTTGTCTATTGCTGCTGATGTACCAGGAACCGCTTGACATATAACAAGAGCCTTTACTTTTGGATCAGCTGCAATACCAGCTATATTGGCTATAACAGTTTCTTGTTCATCCATGAATTTTTCTGGATAAGTCTGAAGGATGACTTTATCTTCGCCATATCTCTCCATGAATACTTCTTTTGTCCTCTGTGCAGCCCTATATTCTTCTTCATTTTGAGCAACTGTACCAGTAATGATACCTATCTTCCAGTCACCAGTTGATTTTTTACCGCACCCTACAAACATTGATACAGTAAGGGCTAATACTAAAAAAATTGAAAACAATCTTTTTAACTGCTTCATTAATAATACCTCCCGCAATCTCTTTTTATTAATTGATAGTTAACTTATAGCTAATGTCCTATATAAAATCTAGTAACAAGTTGTCTAAGATCAGCTAAAAAAAATAATGTTGTTATTTTATCTCATGTATCTTATTATTAATATAATATATTTTACTGGACATAGTATTATGTATGTTTTCAACAAAAATAATGAGGTATATAATAATTATCTTTATACATAATAAAAAACTCCTTAATCAATAATTTTAATTAAAGAGTTCTCTTGTTATAATTTATATTATTTTAGTTTTCCATAAACACTATAAGTTCCTTTTTCAGCCATATCATCTGGAGAATTACTATTGTTAATAATAATATTACAATACCATAAACCTTCTGGTATCTTCACATCCACAGAATCCTCGTAGTTGCTTCCGCTTTTTGTATATAGGATTTCATTTCCCTTATTAATAATCTGTATTGTAATATTCCCTTGTTCTACAGATGCACTGCATTCAAATTTCAATATGGAATCTTTTTTGACATCAAAAGGTATAAATATACTGTCTGAGTACTTTCCAAAATCCACAGCTTCCTCAAACGCTGCTTTGGACGTATGCTGTCTATTCATTAAATTGAATACAAAAATAAATGATATACATATCACAGTTAAGACCAATAATAGTTTTGTATCTCTTTTCATAGGCTTTCCCCCTATAACAATTTACAATCAGATATTTAATTACTTCACCATAGCTTCCATAGGATATATTCTATATGTCTTAAGTTTAATCAGTACATACTTGATGATTATAATAAACAAGCAAAGCCCTGCCATATATATGATGACTCCAGTATCCATAGAATATATGTTCATCTCATATCCCAAAAAACTAGTTGCACTATTATTCATTGCATTCAAGATCAAGGACACTAATAAAATAGAAATGACAAATACTCCTCCTACCACTATAGATAATCCTCCTACAAAGATTTTATTGATATATCTATTGGATAGTCCTAGAGCTTTTAACAAACCTATCTTTTTGGATAAGCCTTTCATCAGATACGATATCAATAAGAAAACTATGATAAAGTTGCTGACAAGCATCATAACAATATTTATTATTATATTACTATGCTTATTATTATTAGATTTAAAATTGGAAGATGTACTTCCCACATTATATTCTCCTATCATGTTAGTAAATTCAGAGATAGTATCTTTGTAGATATTAATGCTATCATTATTCTTAAAATACACTAGAACTTCATTTTCTATTACTTTTGTATCATTCAAAGTTTCATATGTATCTATAGAAAGCATGATTGAAGATTTGAATTGCTCTACATTGTCGTCCAATATACCTACTACTTTATATTGATTAGGTTCTACATCAGCTATATCTTTCTCTAATGTGACACTTAGATTCACCAAATCACCTATACCTAGATTATATTCCTTAGCTGAATATGGACCAATTACTACTTCTTTCTCACCACTCCTTGGCAGCCTTCCTTTAGCAACACTGTTCTTTAATTCTTGTTGAAAGAATTTGTCTTCAACACCGGTAATTACATAATATATACTTTGAAAAGTAAGACGATCATCTATATAGTAAAGATTTCTTGTAATGGTTTTATATACGCTCATATCTTTTCCATATAGTTCTTTCAATGCATCTGATAATCCATCCACATCATGATATAACCAATAATGGAAAACTCCATCCTGGCTTGATTTACCTTTAAGGTTGATATCAGGTGTTAAAACAGATTTAGTCTGCTGTTTAATTATTTGATATTGTACTCCTCCATAGGTTAAAAGCAGAACAAGAAAAACAAAAAATATTATTAGGAATCTTTTCTTCTCAAAATAAATATCCATGAAAATCTTTTTGCTCATATTATTTCCCTCCCTACAGATTTATTACATAATCAGCACAATCATCAAAATAATCATCATGACTTGCCACTATTACAATTTTATTTTTGTTATGACAGTAACCATCAATGAATTCTACAATGTTGACTGCATTATCTTTATCAAGATTAGATACAGGTTCATCACATATCAGAATAGATGGATTTTTGAGTATAGCACGTGCAATACCTACTCTTTGTTGTTCTCCTCCTGACAGTTCATATGGATAATGGTTGATTCTATCTTCTAATCCAAGTATTCCAATTATGTCTTTTGCTTTATTATAGATTTCTTCTTTATTAATCTTGTTTTTCAGCACATCTACAATAACTACATTGTCCATTACTGTGAGATTATCAAAAAGATTGTAATCCTGAAATACTATACCTATCTCTTTTCTACGAAGATTACATTTCTCTTCTTGTTTCAGGTTACTAACTATAATATCATTAAAAATAATTTTACCACCATCTTCTTTTTGCAAAAATGCAAGCAATGTGAGTAAAGTGGTTTTACCCTTTCCCGATTCTCCTTTAATCAAATATAGTTTCCCTGACTGGAATTCATAATTAAAATCATTAATAACATTAATCCGTCTCTTCTTCTTAACAAACTGTTTAGATAAATGTTCTACTTTTATCATAGCAATAGCTCCTTTACTTTTTTAAGACAACAAATTTCATTTTACCTGTCTCATAATTAACAGCATTCAAAGTATATGTTTTTTCATGTTTGAAAGCTGTTTGATCAATAATATTACTAATCATTTCATTATTTAATAGATATTTGGATGTTGAAGTAATGTATCTCTTAGTTTTATCATCTATATTGGTTTCACTGTAAATATTAACTATTGATCTATCCTCTAATATTTTTTCGCTTATTATTGCATAACCTTTTTTATCTTTGTCAAATAAGAATGTTGGTCTTTTTTCTCCTAATTCAATTTCTTTTGGACAATCCAAGTAATTGAATACGAATACTCCTCCATCTCTCAGGTTGTTGTAGACATTATTGAATAATTTTATTCTTGTCTCATCATCTTCCAATAAACATATAGTAATCCTTGCTAGAATAATAATATCATATTTGGATGATGAAACATGTCTAAGCATGTCATCACATACAAGAGTAGGTTTTACATCCAACTTAGAACATTTCTCTTCTAATATCTCCAGCATATCTTGTGATATATCCAAGCCAGCAGCATCATATCCTCTTTTCAATAGTTCCACTAGAATTCTACCACTGCCACATGCAAACTCCATAATATGATTACCATATTCCCTTGCCAGCTTCTCATATAACGGTACATCAAATATATCATTTACATTAGTATCATAGAACTTGGCAAAATGTCCAGAATATATTTCCTCTTCATATATATCAGATAAACTCATCTCATTTATTTCTTTACAGAATCCAAAGTATTCCAATTATATTCACCTCTCAACCAGCATATTATTCTTTTCTAATTTCAGTATTATATCTATATAACGCTCATTACTAAACGAAATATCCTCCTTCAATCCCATTAAGTACTTAGCTGTATCTTGTTCATCTTTTGTACAATATATCATGGTATTACTCTCTAAGTTGTAGATAATGGATATATAGTCATACTCAAACATCACTACCTCATCCTTGAAGGAATATGAATCTCCGGAGTTACAATCTTTGCATATAATGAATCTTATCTTATCCTCACCTTCAATATTAAATAGATTAAAGGTGTGATAGTGATACAATATGTTTTTCATTCTAAGATAGTGCCAAAGCTTAGGATTACATCTAATATGTTCACAAAACATTTTACGGTTCAGGAAATGTGGTAAAAATGTACATTTAGAACATTTACTATAAAATTTACAGTTACTACACTCAGCACTACTGTTTTGTTCCATTTGTTTTGATAAGTTATCTACCAATTGATTGGTAGTATCAGTAGTTGAGCCTACATGTCCATGATTAATACAAAGATTAACCTTTTCATCTGACAAAGTTACTCTATTAAACTGACTTAAGGTACAGATTCCACTGAACATGCATGAATTTTGAATAATCCCTTGCTTAATATCATTAATTGTGAAGTAACCTTTATTCATGACTTCTGCAGCATTGTTTTCTAGTTCTATCAAATCTTGTAGGCTATTTAAACTTCTTGTTGTGATACTAAGCTTTTTACTATCGTATAAGTTATCTATTTGTATATTAGTAGTATTGTCTTTGGTTCTAGTACTGATTATTGATGGTATATACTTATCTGATTTATAGGCTGCTTCTAGAGTATGGTCATACTCCTTGATACAGTATTTTATATTTTTTCTATCATCACAGAAAAGATAATCCTTACTTAATGAAAGCTTATTATTATTGTGAATAATTCTTCCATTGATATTAATATAATTATCAATAAAATCCAAATAGTCATTGGCATCATCTTTTACAAATATATTGTTAAACTTGCTATATCTGTTACTAAAAGGTATTCCTGAATAATAATATAGGATATCTTTGACTATTTTGCTTTTTCTAGTTGACTGCTCAATATAAATATCATTAAGTATATTTTTCTGTTTCAGCAGATTATGAATTTTACCCATATCATAATTATGATAATAAGTTCTATAAGGTAATACTGTGGGTGACATATCCTTGTGGGTATCATATAATCTACTATTTTCAAAGATCCTGCTGCCAGGAAAACTTGTCATGAAACATACGCTTATATTGTCCATCTTTTTATCTTTCACATACTCTATAGTCCTAAATGCATCTTCTAACTTTTCAAAAGGCAATCCAAAGTTAATACTTATATATGGATTAATTCCTACCTCCTCACACTTTTTATAAGATTTTCTTACCTTTTCAATGAATTGGGATGAATTCTCACTACCTACAGCCTTACCAAGCTTAGACATAACCTTGTTGGATGCTGTTTCAAGACCAATCACAATATTTTTAAAATCCGCTTCACTCATTAGATCAATTAATTCTTCAGATAATAAATCTGCTCTTGTACAACACCAATATGTATATTTTATTTTGTTTTTGATTATCTCTTTGCATAATTCTTTGGTTCTATTATTGCTTATGGAAAAGCAATCATCATAAAAATTGATTTTAAGACTGCTATAGGCAAAGTATTTTTCGATATATTTCAATTCATCAATGATGCCTTCAATGCTATGGGTTAAATACCTATTCTTCGTATAAGAACAAAAAGCACAATTACCGTAACATCCTTTTGATGTAATCAATCCTACGTTCTCCACTTCTTCTATTGGAACAGAACCACTGCTATAGGGAAATCCAATATCATCTAGGGTATAATCATAATATCTAATACCCTTTTCAACAATCTCAGTTCCTTTTCTGTAAATAATGTTGTCTATATGATCTAAACTATAACTGTTGATAAGATTATAAATGGTCATTGGTTCTTCTTGTAAGACGCATATATCAATCATGACTTCATCTAGAAGGTTGTGACTTATATATTTACTTACTGGTCCAAAAGCAATTATCCTATTATCTTTTATACAAGATTTCAATCCATTGATGATGACTTTTGAAATATAATAATTGTATTCATTAATATAAAAAATGTATGCATCTGTTTTATAATTGAACAAGTCATTAATCAACTCATGGTAATTATTAATATCTTTATTTATATATTGAATAACTTCAACCTCATTCTTCCGTAAATAAGACATGACATATGCAGAATCAAGCTGATATTCTGCTCCTGTAATATATCCATTGACTACATTCATATAGATTAATACTGCATCCAACATCTCTGCAAAACCCCAATCAAAATACTATACTAGAAAATACCTGCTCAAGAATACCTACTAATTCATCTACCTGTTCTTCATTCATAATCAACATAGGCAATAATGTCAATCCTGACTCAGCATGTGATACTATTAGACCTTTCTTCAATAATTCATACTTCAATATCCCTATCTGTTGTATAGAAAGCTGACTATTATTCTTCTTTTCTCTTATAAGCTCTATTTGTATAAGACAGCCTTTGCCCCATATATCATTGACATTTTTATGATTTATGATGTTTTTACTTAGCTTATCCATGAGATATGAATTAATATGTTTGACATTCTCTCCAATATTAAGTCTTGAATACTCTTCTATGGCAGCTATACATGCCGCACATGATGCTAGGTTACCTCCCTGAGTAGTTCCATGATATAATAATTTATCAGATTGATTATATACGGAATATATCTTTTCATTAAACATAACTGCACCCAAAGGAAGATACCCATTGTTGATTCCCTTAGCCATACAAATTATATCTGGTTCAATACTAAGGCTATTACTATATAATGCTTCTCCAGTTCTATAGAACCCTACTGTTACTTCATCTACTGTTATCAAGATATTATATTCTATACACAATCTCTGTATCATATCAATATATCTGTCAGTAATAATAGATACACCATTAGAAGCAAGAATAGGCTCAATCAAAATACCAGCTATTCTATCATGATTCTTAATGATATATTCTTCTATAGCCTGTAATTCCTCATTATCTCTCTCATTTTTAGATACATCTTTCTGTTCTATCTCAGGGTCAAAAAATACAATATCATCTACTAATGGACCATATCCAGCTATATGTTTCCTGCTTAAACCACTTACACCCATACTTCCATAATGTGTACCATGATATGAATTATTGAAACTGATTATTGTCTTCTTGTCATCACGTTTTCTGATAGTCCAATATTCCCTCATAGTTTTAATAGCCAGTTCTATACTTTCAGAACCTGAACATGTAAAAAATACCTTCTTCATATCACATTCACTAAAGGATAGTATCTTATTAGCACAAGCAATTATTATTGGATTAGTATAATAGAAGAGTGAAGTAAATGGTAAGTCATATAACTGTTTATTTATTGCTGATATTATTCTCTCATTTCCATAACCTAAGGCGATATTCCACAAACCACTTGATGCATCAATATATTTTTTATTGTTTACATCAAATAGATAGATACCTTCACCGCGAACAAAATTACGCATACTGAAGTAATCTTTATTGACTGATGAATAAGGGTGCCATACAGGATACTTGAAATCCATATCATGAGATATGACATTCCTTAGATTTAGATTGTTCATGTTATGCCCCCTCTTTATCAATGATAGGTCTTGTATAGTTCCATATTATCTCAAGCATAGCTTTCATATAATATTCACACAAAGGATCTTCTCCATCAATATTACCTTCATTACCAAGAGCACAAGCTCTACAACCTCCACCACAGAAATATCTCATTTTACAATCTTTACAGGTTGATATATTGTCTACAGAGTATTTACATGCTACTTCTTTACCTATTTGCATAATATCTTCCATATTATCTTCCAATATATTTCCTAACCTATATTCTTCATGTTGAAGAGAAGGACATGGATACACATTATTGTCACTGCTTATACTTATAGTACCGCATCCTAGACTACAATTGGTGACTTTATGCCTATTAATGACTTTTTTTGATTGATCCGCTGCCATGGATAATTCAACATATTTTCTCTTCTTATCCTCTTCTAGGAAAAACTCTTCTGTCTCCCTAATATAATGAATACGTCTATTGATTCTTTCCATGTTTTTCATGAATTCTCTTACATTTGTTTCATATTCATCAGGATCTGATTCAATGACTGGTTTGTTGTCTACCCCTCTGCCGACAGGCATTAATCTAGTCAGATGAATACTATCTATATCATGTTCATATGCAAACTTTGGTATCTCTGGCAGATTACTTATATTATATTTAGTAGGTGTGAATGAAATAATCAATCTCTTAATGTTAAATTCTCTAGCTAATTTGAGACTTTTTACCATCTTATCAAAGGAACCTTTACCTCTTGTTCTTTCATGATATTCTGCTTGGGTACCATCAACAGATACTTGTAACGAATGGATATTAGGTAAGACTTCCTTATATATTTCATTACCAACAGTACCATTAGTTATTATTACAATATTCTTGTATTCTAGTTCATTCAATCTTTTTGTCAATGTTGGTAACCCTTTAAATAGAAATGGTTCTCCACCACTTATTAAAACTGTACTACGATAATCTTTCGGTATTTTTTCTAAAAAACCTATTACAGCATCAATATCCACCTCTTCTTGCTCCACATCAGCACATGTTGAATTGGAATAACAAAAGGGACATCTTAGATTACATTTTTCTGTAACATGTATCCATACATCATTAGGATACTCTGCGGAAGCTGGTTCCAAAATAGTCTTGGAATGACCTGATTTCAATAACAATTCTTTATTGATAGCTTCTTTTAAGAAATCGCTGAATTGTTCTTTTAGAAAATCAGTTCCAAAAGAATATAATTCTGATATTTGCTGTATAACGTTTTGTAAGGTTTCTTTTCCATCGCATCTATTCAATATTTCTTTTCCAGTTGAATTGGTTCTAAGCCAATTGACATTATTATAATCAATAAACAAATATTTATTATCTTTTTCTATTATTTCAAACTCATTATCCAATGTATAGACTTTATCATAATCTAAGTTCATGTTTTATATCCTCCCCTTCAACTTTTTTTCCATCTGGATATATGATAGTCTTTATTTCATCAATGGGACACCATATCTTGATATCTGATTTTGGGCTGGTCTTCAATAATGCTCCCTTTTCATTTAACAGGTTATTAGTAACTATTTCTCCACAAAAACTCAAGTTGGATGTAGTTCTTAGAATTATTTTATTTATCATTTTACCCACTCTCTTTTCAAACTTTCTATTTTTACAGCTCTAGCTAGATATTTAGATGATTTATAGAATATTTCCCTTTGGTCGTTAACAGTAAAGTTATCAGTTTTAACAATAGGATCCAATAAAGAATATTGTTTGTATCTGTCAGCAGTTATTTCTAATCCAAGTTTGGCTTTATGGGTATGCTGCCACGTTCCAGGAAAAGGAGTATTAAATGACAGTGCAATTTCGGCTCTATATTTTTCGTACATCTCTTTTATAAATAAATATGTTTCTTCCATAGTGTCTTTGGTATCACAGAAATGACCTACCATGAAAGATAGACAAAGGAATATCTTTTTCTTGTAAGTGTAATCAATTATTTTCCGTGCTTTAGTAAGATCTATTCCTTTTCTAATGCTATCCAAAACTTCTTGACTGGCACTTTCAATACCATATTGTATAGCTATACATTTATTTTCTGACATGAGATTGAGTAATTCTTCTGACATCACGTCTATTCTTGATTCACAATGCCAATAGATGTCAGGGTCATATTCAGTCATTAGTTCAGTAAATTTTTTAACTCTATCAGGAATAGCCGTGAATGTATCATCAACAATATATATTTTCATTACTTTTGTATTTAATAGTGCTCGCATCATAACTATTTCCATAAATACGTTTTCTATGTTTCTTACTCTGTATGTAGCTCCAGATAATGTAGTTGCTGAACAATAAATGCATCTACCTGGACATCCTCTGCTCGTAAATATGTTTATTATTTCTTTATATTTTGATAGATCTACCAAATCTCTTTTTACTAGTGGGGCAATATCCAGATCTGTACACTGTTTTCTAAGCTTATTCTTAATAATCCTTCCATCTCTTTTAAAAACTAATCCGTCTATATCATCCAGCTTTATGAGATACTCATTGCTTTCTATGGCTTCAACCAATTCAAGCATGGTTGATTCCCCCTCTTTTCTAATAATATAATCAACATATTGAGATTCCATGCCATCTTCTGGTACAAGTGTGGGATGAGGTCCACCTAATACAATTGGTACATGGGGATAAACGGATTTTATTTTTTCAGCAAATAGTTTTGCTAAATCAATATTTTCTGTGTACACCGAAATACCAATTAAAATTGGCTGTAGCTGTTCAATATTGTCTATTACCTCTTTGAAAGGCATTCTATGATAACATAGATCAATTACAGTTGCTAAGTAACCATTAAGTTCCAGCCATGTTCCAAGTGAAATCAGACCTAAAGATGGATTATATTGTGTATCACTAGAAAAATCTTTTTGTAGATAAGTTTGAATTGGTAGATTAATCAGTAGAATGTTATTCGTATTGTAACCACCCATCTATTTCATCCTCTTTCATATTAATAATATTATTGTCAATCAATAATTGTATTGATTCCTCAACTATTTCTTCAATATAATGTGGTTCGTCAGTATCTTTATATTCATTTATCAAAATATTATTGATATCATCAATAGTATTTATACCATTGATTAATTCAAGCACAAGTTTTACAGATTTATTGAGAAGTAATTTTTCAAAATTGTTATTGACTACCGCATAATCCCCCTCCCCCTTCCAATTGATTGTTTTTACTTCTGGTACCAAATTCTTATCCATAATATCCTCCTATCCAAGAATCCATTAATTTACAAATAGTAATATCAAATTTAGGAATGTCCCATTTATGACTGCATGAAAAACAATACATGGGATAATACTTTTAGTTCTTTCTATTATCAAACAATTAGTTATTCCTAAAACCATGATAGCAATTAGATTATAGATTGCTCCCATGGAATAATTGCTAAACGCATTATTAACTAGTGACATATGCCAAAATGTGAATATAAGTGAAGTTATGATTGTAGAACTAGTCTTACCGATTATATTCTTAAAAAAATTGTATAAGAATCCTCTAAAAAACAATTCTTCCAATAAAGCTGCCATAAAAATAAATCGAAATATATTCTGAATGAGATTATCAGGTGAAATATAATTATAGGCACCAACAATAATTCTTACTATACTAGTTATAATATTGGGTAAACATATAAGTATTGTAAATAGACCTATCTTAGAATTGATCTTCCACATATTTTTAAAATACAATGGTTGTCTTATTATCATGTAAACGATAGGTATTATAAAATAATAAGCAAGTATATATGATGGTATTAGATTAATCCCATTTATGACTAATCCTTTATTAAAATACCCTAAGTCAAGTAAAATTGAAATAAGATAACATCCTATTATGCTAAATATTATATATATGCTATCCATCCATTGTATGTTATCTTTTATTATGTATACTTTTTCATTGAATCTCATCAATAATAATATACTGATTGCTGCAATTAAGAACAGCAAACCATATTTATCAACATAAAAAAATGGAATAATATATAGTATAATATAGATATAATCATCTTTAGTTTTTATTAGTTTGATAGCTTTTTGTATAAGTCATCACCTCGTATTCTTGAAAAAGTTTTTTACATTACTCTCAGGATATGATTCATCCTGAGAGTAAGTATAATCAGCTAATCATTATGTTATTGCAATACCAACTGTAACACCTGCTCCTACAGCAGCACCACCTGCTCCGATTCCCAATGTCCATCCACATCCTGAACTATAGCTTGAATCTACACAGTTATCACCTGATACAGGATGACATGAATAGTCACTACTACAAGTAGCTTTAGTACTAATTACTTGAGTATTGTATCCACTACCGCATCCATTCAAACCCATGAACATATTTGTAGAAGCATTAGGCATTTTGATTATGTTAGGTTTTGGTAACATATTACTGCACCTCCTTCCTTACATAATTTCATAAGATTATCAAATGAATATATATGTACACTATTAAAAAGATAATATTACGAAACTATGTTTATTAACTAATCTTAATTTATATTTAAGGATTAGCCAGCAATGAATAGAACTATTATTTTATAGACCAGATTTTTCAAGTAGTATTGACAGCAGACTTTTTTCATCCTTACTCACTTGAAATTCATATAATTTGTCTGGATCAAATGTATTCACATTTGGTTGAAACTGTATCTTATATCTAATAACATCTCCTTCTTCAAGACCAAGCTCACATTCACTTTTTTCAATGATTATCCCTTCATATTCACTATCCAAATAAAAATCATATGTCAGAAATGAAAGTATCTCATTAACTTCTCCTAAACTGTTATCGTTAAGGATATTAGTCATAAAATATGTATCTTCACCGCTTCCAAAGAATTTACCATTAACAATGTATCTCTCTTGTATTTTCAGCATATTCAGACCTATCAAGAAAAGGCAGGTTAGTATAAAACAAAGTACAAACAATACTTTAACTGCTATAATCATTTTTTTATTATCCAATGCTTTTCCCCCTATCCAATAATTCCTTGTATGTCTCTGACTTTCTCATAAGCTCATCACTACTTCCAATAGCTTCAATATTACCTTCTTTCAATACACAGATGTTATTCATTCCTTTTATCAAGTCCAAGTTATGAATTATAAATATTATTGTTTTATCTTGGAATTCTTTTAATATATTATTGTATATCTTACTTTCTAATTTTTTATCAAGATTAGAAAATGATTCATCAAAAATGTATATATCAGAATTTCTGAGAAGACTTCTTGCTATACATATTCTTTGTTTCTGTCCGCTTGATAAGTTGAATCCATTTTCTCCAATTATAGTTTGTATTCCATTGGGCAATTGAATGATAAAATCTTGTATATGACATAACTCCAATATTTTCTGAAAATAACTTTCTTGCACATTACTGTTTCCATATAATATGTTTTCTTTGATACTGCCATTTATCAAATAACCTTCTTGAAATACTACGCTGATCTTTTGCCTGAGTTTATAAATATTAATATTTTTTATGTTCTTATTTCCTATTATGATATTTCCTTTGTCATCTTCAATGTCGTACAAACGTATTAGTAAATTGGATATGGTTGATTTCCCTTCTCCACTTTCACCGATTATTGCATATTTACTACCTTTTTTAAATTGTAATGAAAGGTTCTTTATTACATCAATATTACTATCTTCTTCATATTTGAAACTAAGGTTGTCCACAATGATATCAGAACCTTCTATGGTTTCATTTAATGATAGGTTGTCCTCTTCCTTCATATTGAAAATAGATTCTATCCTACCAAATGCCACCATGACGTTTTGTATATTAATATTCAGATTTATTAGTGCACTAGAAAATTGATTGAATCGTTCAACCAAAGTATCAAAAACAAAGAATACCCCTACGGTCATATTTCCCTTATATATCTCATATATAGCAATAATGAAAATGAGCATAGAGCTTACAAAAGACACTAGGGATACAAAACTGCTATGTTTAAAAATTATTAAGAACCTATCATAACTTAGATGAATAATTTTTTTTAATAAACTATCGTAATTCTGGGAATTGGCTTCTTCTTTACTGTAAGCCTTAATTATTTTTATACTAGACATTATTTGTTTTAGAAAACTAATATGTACAGACGCTTTTTCTCTAATCTCTTCTTGATTGATTTTAACTTTTTTAGCATATCTTGTTGATATATATGTCTGGATAAGAACTGAGATTATACCTATCAACGATAATTTCCAGCTGAAATAGAACATGACAAGAGCTGTAATTATAACATTCGTAAAATTATTTATTATAGAAATGATAGTATCCGTCATGAATCCAGTCACTGTACTAACATCATCAATGCTTTTACTTACTACATCACCTACTTTGATATTTTCCAAAATATGTAGTTTGCATTTTTGCAGGTGATTCACTAAATCATTTCTAATATTTTTAGCTATGGATTGATTTACATATAAATTGAGATAACCATTACAAAATGACATCAAAAGATTAATTATATAAAAGAATAAGAATATGCCTATTACATAATTTAATAACTCAACTTCTTTTAAAATTAAAACTCTATCTATGATAACTTTGAATAATAGTGGATTCACTAAAGATATCAATGAACTTAACCCTAGAATAATAAAAATCATAACTTCATAATTTATAAATGGTCTTAGATATTTGACATATTTCCTTAGATAATCTTTTAGCATATGTAAACAGCTCCATTCATTATTTTAACTTTCATTATTATAAATAATGTATACTTATATTATAATTTAATATTTTATTATTATTAAAATAGATTGTTCATTTTGGAATTTATATCAGCAAAGCCCAGAGATGTTAATGGAAACAGATTATATTCTAAATTTTCTTATATGTTTATTATATTTTATTTTTCAAAATAATACAAGGATTATTTATTGTATATTTTGATAAATTTATGTATTTTTATATACTTTTTATGATTTTTTTGCAATATTGAGTTTTCTAGGTTTATTATATAAACTAAAAAACAAGTTCTTGCATTATATTAATTAATACAAGAACCCAAATATTATATTTTAAAGAGAATTTTTATGAAAATTAGATATATTAAAAAGATTCCTAATCCAAATGGAAGAACTGTAGTAAGTGCTGCTATGATTATAGCGGTAGTATCACCTCTCTCCAGTTTGGTTCCATTAAGACTATTCTCTTCTTTTTTTCTTACTTTAGTACCCCTTGAAACATTATCCTTAATTGATATCAGCTCCTTTATAATGACAAGCAACATATCTCCCCTTTGTAACTTCTTCCCATTGTGGTTTCTCTTTTGAACATTTGTCAGTGGCAATAGGACATCGTGTGTGAAACTTACACCCTGATGGTGGATTAACATTAGATGGTATGTCACCTTCTAATACTATTCTCTTTTTATTCTTTATTATTTCCAAATCAGTGACAGGTATTGCGGATAGTAGAGCTTTCGTATAAGGATGTAAAGGATTGTTATATAATTCATCCTTAGTAGCTAATTCAACGAAATTGCCAAGATACATGACAGCAATTCTATCACTAATATGTTTTACTACACTTAAGTCATGAGATATGAATAAATAAGCCATTCCATATTTCTTCTGTAGACTATCTAATAAATTGATGATCTGAGATTGTATAGAAACATCAAGAGCAGATACTGCCTCATCACATACAACAAATTTTGGATTTAATGCAAGTGCTCTAGCGATACCAATTCTTTGTCTCTGTCCTCCAGAGAATTCATGAGGATACCTGTGAATCATATAACTATCAAGTCCACATGTCTCCATGATTTCCATAACATATTCCTCTAATTCAGTGGATTTTTTCTTATACATTCCATTAGCAACTAATGCCTCTCCAATAATCTGTCCAACTGTCATTCTAGGATTTAACGATGAATAAGGATCCTGAAAAATCAGCTGCATATCTTTCCGAAGTGGCAACATCTGCTTAATAGACCAATCAGTTATATCTTTATCTCTATATTTAATTGTACCTTCAGTTGCTTTGTATAATTTAAGTATGGTTCTTCCTATTGTGGATTTCCCACAACCAGATTCTCCTACTAATCCTAATGTCTCCCCTTCATATATCTGTAAATCCACTCCATCAACAGCTTTAACTGATAGTGGTTTTTTATCCTTATCTTTTTCCCCAGTTGGAAAATATAATTTTAATCCTTGAGTTTCTACGATTATATTTTTATTCATTATCCTTCCCCATTTCTGGATAGAAACATCTTACAAAATGATCTTCTTCCACCTTTTTTAATTCTGGCATTTCTTCATTGCATTTATCGGTTGCATACTTGCATCTTGGAGCAAATTTACATCCTTTTGGCAAGTTAAGTGGGTGAGGAACACTGCCTTCTATCTGCTCAAGTTTTTCTACATCCTTGTCAAGTTTCGGAATAGATTTCAATAAACCGCCTGTATAAGGATGTTCATAATCCTTATCGCCAAATATCTTTTCAACTGGAGCCCTTTCAACAACTTGACCACAATACATGACCACAACATCATCTGCTAATTCAGCTATTACACCTAAATCATGGGTTATAAACATTATAGCGGTATTTAGAGTGACTTTCAGTTGATTCATAAGCTTGAATATCTGAGCTTGAATTGTTACATCCAAAGCAGTTGTTGGTTCATCAGCGATAAGTAATTTTGGTCTACAGGCTAATGCCATTGCAATCATGACTCTTTGACGCATGCCTCCTGAAAATTCATGTGGATAGCAGTTGATTACTCTTTCAGGTGTAGGTATCTTAACACTTTTAAGAAGGTCTATAGCCTTTATCCATGCTTCATCTTTTGATAATTTTTGATGTAGCATAAGTGGTTCAATCAGTTGCTTTCCAATTCTTAACACAGGATTTAGAGAAGTCATTGGTTCTTGGAATATCATAGATATATTATTTCCTCTTATTTTCCTCATTTCTTTCATATTAAGATCAACCAAATTAACCCCTTCAAAAAATATTTCCCCATTTACGATTTCACCTGGATTCTCTACTAGGTTCAAAATACTCATTGCTGTTACTGATTTACCACTGCCAGATTCTCCAACTATACCAAGTGTTTTACCTTCTTCTATTATAAAATCCACACCATTTACTGCTTTCACAGTTCCTTTATCTGTAAAAAAATATGTACATAGATTATTAACCTCTAATACTTTGTTCACCCTTTGCACCTCCAAATGGTTTACTGAAGAATCTGCCAAATAGTCTAACGAAAACATTTTTCTTTTTGATTATTTCTGATTTAGGGTCAACTGCATCTCTAAGTCCTTCACCAATAAGGTTCACACTCATTACAAGTAGAAATAGTAATATTCCAGGGAATAGCCACAACCACCAATAATTTCTCATGACTACTGAATTGGATGCTCTTTGAAGAAGACCTCCC
Source organism: Vallitalea guaymasensis (assembly GCF_018141425.1). Taxonomy (NCBI): domain Bacteria; kingdom Bacillati; phylum Bacillota; class Clostridia; order Lachnospirales; family Vallitaleaceae; genus Vallitalea; species Vallitalea guaymasensis. Next base: position 4,410,320 of record NZ_CP058561.1, on the reverse strand, counting down.
CATGTTGCCACAGGCTCAGTGACTGAAAGTCCTAAATAAGATAAGGAAGCCTCTAACATTATGGAAGTTGCAAAAGTTATAGTTGCTGACACGATCACATAAGCAATAACATTGGGAATCAGATGTTTAGTTATTTGCTGGCGTGTTGAAATTCCTAGTACTTTTGTGGCAGTCATGAATTCCTGTTCTTTTAGTGATAAAATCTGGGCTCTAACCATCCTAGCCAACCCAGGCCAGCTCAACAGCCCAATGATACATATCATTATATATAGTCTGATCTTAGCTGGATAATCAATAAAAATTGCACTTACAGCAATTGCTAATGCCAAAAACGGAAAAGAAATGACTATTTCTCCGACACGCATTAAAACAACATCTACCATACCACCAAAATATCCAGAGATGGCACCTACGACTACACCAATGCCAACAGTTAATAAAGTAGATAATAATGCTACTTGTAAAGCTATGTATCCTCCAGTTATAACCCTATAAAAATAATCTCTTCCATATTTATCAGTACCAAACCAATATTTACTATTAGGAGCTGTATAAGAACCTTCACCAATCTGACTTAGATTAGCAAAATCATAATTGATTACTTTTGTATATATTGTAAAAACTAATACAACAATAACAATGGCTAAAAATACCAAAAAACCAAACATTGCTAACCTATTGGCTCGAAATTTCAATAACATCAACCTAGTTGGAGATAATATTTTTTCTTTTCCTTTTACATTCTTGTTTGTCATCATTTATTACCTCCTTCTCTGACTCTAGGGTCAACTAGTGAATAACCCACATCCTGCATAAGATTTCCTAACAATGTCAACAGAGCGAAGAAAGTCAGAGCTATTATAAGTACACTTCTATCTCTGAAAGTATATGAATCTCTTATTAAACTTCCTATACCATTCCACACGAATATCTTTTCAACAATGATGGAACCACCAAATAATGCTGGGATATAAGCTCCAATCAAGGTAACAACAGGTATAAGCGCATTCCTGAAGGCGTGTCTGTAGATTACAACTTTTTCTCCTAACCCTTTTGCTCTTGCTGTTCTTATATAATCTTGTTTCAATACCTCCAACATTGAATTTCTTACATATTTTATCAGGGGTGCAAGTAAGGCTAAAGTGATAACTGATACTGGTAAAATATAGTATTGGAATTCAGGTCTTAATCCTAGAGGATCACTCATTCCTGATATTGGCAACCATCCAAGAGTTATGGAGAATATAAAAATCAATAACATAGCTATAAAAAATCTTGGTAATGATATTCCTGCTATAGAAAACACAGTCCAACATTTATCGAATATGGAGTTTCTCTTAACAGCTGATTTTATACCTACAATAATAGCAATGATGAAGGCAATTGCGAAACCATATATATTGACTCTAAATGAATTCATGAAATGTTCTCCGATAAAGTCTTTTACTGGTTTATTCTTGATGACAGAGTAACCGAATTCACCTCTTAAAATCTGTCCCCACCACCTAAAGAATCTTACTAAGAATGGGTCATCAAGTCCAAGTTTCTCTATAAAGAATTGTCGCTTCTGTAATATTTCCTCAGTTGTACCTGTAAGCTGTTCAGGATTCAAGAAAGCATTCAAAGGATCACCAGGCATGAATTCGACTATTGTAAATATAATCAATGATATTATAAGTATTACAGGTATCATCAATAATAATCTTTTAAGTATATACTTGATAAGAGATGAGTATTTTTCCATGAAAGTTGGTTTTTTATAAACTGCTTGGGATTTCATATCTACATTTTCCATCTTACCATCCTTTTCTAATAGTCCCTATCTTGTGGATAGGGACTATGAAATATATAACCATGAGTGAATTAAATAATTACTTTGAAACTGTAATTATTTAACTGTACACTTAATAAGAGCAGGTACCCAATCCCAAAATGCATTAGTTTCAAATCCTTTTATTCTTTTACTGAATAAATCATGATAATCATTAGAATATATAGGTAATATTGGCATTTCTTCATTCATTAATTTTACCCATTCCCGATATGCTTTTTGATATATTTCATCATTTTTTGCAGTTCTCATAGTCATTAATAATTCATCATTCTTTGCATTTTCAAAACGAGCTGTATTGGCACTTATAGCACTTCCCCAAGGATTAGCAACATTGTCAGAATGCCAGCTGCCATATCCATCAAAAACTATAGCTGGAGAAGAAGCCAATGCATACATATGATATTTTCTTTCGTTTTTATCTGAGATTTCTTTACCATAGTAATGGTTCAAGAATATTGCCCAATCAATAAGAGAGACATTGAATTTTATACCAAATTCTTCTCCAGTTTTACCAATTGTCAGGTTAAGACAATCTGCCCAATCTTGACTTGGTACCAAAACTTCTATTTCAAGTTTTTCATCCCCTTTTGCCCAAATACCATCAGAACCTTTTGCCCAGCCAGCTCCTGATAATAACTCGTCAACTTTTTCTTTGTCAGCTGTATACTTATGTAAATTATCATCAACCCATTTTTGATCTATCATCCAATAGTTCAAAGTATAAGGTCCATCAGTACTTACAGAATATTTACCTAAGAATGCTTCACGGAATATTTTTCTATCAATTGTATAACATATTGCTTGGCGAACTTCTTTGTGATTTACTGGGGCGAAGTCATTATGGAAAGTAAGATGCCCATAACCCTGTCTTGGGTAATGGCAAAAACTAAACTTGGAGTCAGCTTTTACTGCATCAATATTTTCTGCTTTTACTGATCCTGGTAATACGTCTACATTTCCTGTTAATAATTCATCTAGCTTAGTTTCATCTGATATAACCTTTACTATCATATCTTTTATCTTAGGTTTATCTCCATCCACATCTCCTATGAACTTGTCATTTACAGTAAGTTTGACATATTGATTTTCTTTATATTCTACTATCTTATAAGGACCATATCCTAGAGGCTTATTGATCAAGCTATCTTTAACATGTTGTTGAATAGTCTTATCTTCTGGTTTATCCTTGGTAGCCCACTCTTCACATATGATATTATCCATAAATACTAGACTATCAGTTGCATAATATTGATCAAGTAAAGTGAATTTTATAGTTAATTCGTCTAATTTCTCTACTTTTTCCAGATATTCAGGATAGTCTGTAGATCCTCCTGCTTCTACTATTGCATCTTCATCAAGATAGAAATTGTATGTAAATACCACATCATCAGCAGTTAATGGTGTTCCATCTGAATATACCAAATCAGGTTTTAATTTGAATGTATGTTCTAACCCATCGTCACTTATCTCTCTAGAATCAGTAATTGAATTTAACAAGATTTCTCCTTTTATATTACTTGTCATCAATCCAGCTGGGTTATTGCTGGCACCACCAAAAACAAATTTCCTGATACTGTTGTCATAAGAATTATTACCCCATCCATTGATAAAATCACCGTTAAAATTAGGAGTTCCTATTGTAACATGACCTGAAACTTCTCCTCCTCCAGTTTCTTTAGTTTTATTACATGCCGTTATGGAGCATACCATAGTAAGAACTAGTAAAATCGTTAATATTTTTTTCATTTTTTTTCCCCTTTCATAAATTTTTATTTTAAAGTATAAGAAGATATTTGATATACCTACTTAACATTAAAACCATAGCATTAAAAATTAGTATACTAACAAAACTTTTATGCAAAGCCTAAAATTTTTTAGGGCAAAAAGCTCACTACAGTAAAAAATATGAAATTAAAAATGAGTACAAAAGGAGTATCATTTGGGAAATCATAAGTCAATGATAGAGATATAATTATGAAATATATCAGCTAGAGCAAGCATAATTTAGGAATAATCCAGTATAAGAAAGAGATTAGTAGGTATTATATATATACCTCTTATAATTCATTAATAGAACGTTAATATTAAATATAACCATATAATAATCTGCATAATATTATTAATATACATAATTTAATGTTTTTTCAAAGATTTTTTATATAATAATACTAACTTATACACATATAATTTGTCAAGTTAGTTTTTAATTTTTTATATTTTTTCATAACCATACAATTTCAACAAAAAAAATGAGCTGATAATTTAGATAACCATCAGCTTTTGTATAATTTCTATATTAAAATTAATATTGACCCAACAAACCTCTTTTTCTTGCTATCTTACTGCATTGGTTGAATACTATTAATCCAATAGTAAAATAAACTACTGAATTAGCTATTAGTATCAGATAATCACTAGCTGGAAAATCAGATAATTTATTACCCATTAATGTTGTTGCATATACTTTATCAATACTAGGTCTGAATGGTAATATTGATGCTACTAATTTACTCAGTGATCCTTGACCTGTTATAACTAGAGCAATGAGAAAATATTGAACCACATTCAATAAGGATTGAATCCTTTTAAAAATAAGTGCCAATCCTCCAAATATAAGCCCAATACCAAACATACTAAAAATACCTAATAATATTATTAATAATAATTCTAGTACATTAATATCCAACCAATAATTGGTTGTTTCCATAATAGTTAATAAGACTATAAAGCAGGTTAACAAATTTATTATTAGATTGCTTATACTCCTCACAATCAATACCTTATGTAAGCCTTGATTAGTCATGCTTATTTGTTCTAATGTACCTCTATTGGCATCATTGGTTATACTGTATGCGGTATTTTCATATACCATTAGCATTATTATCCAAAGAAAATATCCAATTACAAATCCTTCTATGGTTTTTCCCAGTTCTATAGGGCTTACATTCATAGTGGAACCAAATACCTTCACTCCTAAAAACATAGCAATAAAAAGACAGTATAAGCTCAGTATTTCAGAAATTGTATTGAATTTGTATCTAATCACATCTTTAAAAGATTTTTCAATAGATACCTTAAACAAATAGAATAACTTCATATCTATTTCCCCTCCCCACTAGTAAGATTTAGATATACTCTCTCAAAGTTTATATTCTTTTGTTTTACTTCTTTTATTAATATATTTTTTACTTTTAAAATATCTATTATCTTATATATGTCCTTTGAATCTAATATATCTATTTCAAGAGCCTCTCCATCATTTATAAGATAAAATTCATTTTCTAGGTTGGACAGGTATTCTTTTTGCTCTTCAGTGATAGTATCTTGTAAATTAATCTCATAAGTCATACTTCTAAACATATCCAATAGATTACCTATTGTATCTTGTGCTATTATATTGCCTCTATTCAATATGATAATATCTTCGCAAACTTCTTCAACCAGATTCATATCATGAGTACTTAGAAGAACTGTTTTTTTCATATTATTAGAGATATATCTCAACATGTTTTTTATTTCCATGAAACTCTTAACATCTAATCCAAGTGTAGGTTCATCTAATATAATAATGTCAGTATCACATATTAATGTCATAGCTATAGCTACTTTTTGTCTCATACCTCTGGAAAGATTATTTACTACAGTATCTTTTTTATCTTCTAAATCAAATCGATCTAGTAACTCATCTATTTTTCTTTCTATCTTCTTACCACCTAACCCTCTAATACCAGCAAAATATCTTAGATTCTCTCTTGGTGTCAATCTCCAATAGAGATTTCTTGTTCCTTCAAAAAGGGCTGCTATATTATCTATGGACTTTTTGTTATCTTTACCAAACAACTTAATGTTTCCTTCGTCTGGAATTATTAGATTACATATACTTTTGATAGTAGTAGTCTTACCAGAACCATTAGGCCCCAATATTGCACATATGCTACCTTCATTGACAGAAAAAGAAATATTATTTACTGCTGTTAAATCCCCATATTTTTTTACCAAATTATTGACTTCAATAACTTTCAATTCTTACACCCCCAAAAATTATTATTTACCCTTCTTTTTAATAAAATTTTGTTTATCATATTATTTTCAAGTAATGGGTCTACTATTAATATAATCTATATTCATTGTTTTTTCAATAAATACTTATATATATCTAATAATATAAATACATAAAATAACTTCACATTCAAAAAGAATATTTTTAAATTTATGGAGAAATATTTATCTGCGTTAAATTAAAGGTGGGAAAGATGAGTTGCTAACTAAAAAGGCTGTAATCATAATACATACATTGTGTTATAAACATCATCGAACACAATCTTTCTTAATGTATTATGAAAACAGCCTTATATTTTTTAAATCATAAATATTTTTTTACAACGGTATATTTCCATGTTTCTTATTCGATTTTTCTTCACGTTTACTCTTTAGAGCCTGAAGTGCAGATATAATATATGGTCTAGTCATCATAGGTTCGATAACTGCATCAACAAATCCTCTATTAGCTGCAACATAAGGGTTAGCAAAATTTTCTTTATATTGTTCCACCTTCTGTTCACGCATCTTCTCAGGATTGTCTGCATTATCTATATCTTTTCTAAATATGATATTAGCTGCACCTTGTGCTCCCATAACAGCTATCTCCGCTGTGGGCCAAGCTAAAACCAGATCCGCTTTTAGATGCTTACTGCTCATTGCAATATAGGCACCACCGTAAGCTTTTCTTAAGATAAGATTGATTTTAGGTACAGTTGCTTCGCAATATGCATATAAAAGTTTTGCTCCATGTCTTATTATTCCAGTATGTTCTTGTGCAACTCCTGGAAAATAACCAGGTACATCCGTCAATGTTACAATGGAAATATTGAAGCTGTCACAAAATCTAATGAATCTTGCGGCTTTATCTGAAGCATTTACATCAAGTGCACCTGCCAGAATTTTGGGCTGATTGGCTATAATACCAACAGTATCATTGTTCATCTTAGCAAAACCTACAATTATATTTTGTGCATAATCTTTATGGACTTCTATAAAACTATCCGTATCAATTATTTCTTCTATTATTAATCTCATATCATAAGCTTTACTTGGAACATCTGGCATGATATCCATAAGCTTAGATGATTTTCTGTTCGGGTCATCTTCAATATTAGATTCAACAGGCTCCTCCAAATAATTAGAAGGCAGATAATTGATTAACTTCCTGATTTCTCTAATACATTCAGCTTCATCAGTATAATGAAAGTGAGCTACACCACTTTTACTTGCATGAACATTAGCACCACCAAGTTCCTCTTTGGTTATTTCTTCTCCAGTAACAGTTTTAATGACCTCAGGACCAGTAATAAACATTTGACTAGTATTGTCTACCATAAATACAAAATCCGTTATTGCAGGTGAATAAACTGCTCCTCCTGCACATGGTCCCATGATTACGGATATCTGAGGTACTATACCAGATGCTTTTGTATTGCGATAAAATATTTCTCCAAAGCCTCCAAGAGCATCGATTCCTTCTTGAACCCTAGCTCCACCTGAATCATTTATGCCAATAATGGGAGCTCCTGTTTTTATTGCCATATCCATTACCTTACAGATCTTTTGTGCATGTACTTCGCCTAATGAACCACCCATTACCGTAAAATCTTGTGCATATACATATACTAGGTTATTATCAATGGTACCATAACCTGTAACAACACCATCTCCGGGAATTTCTGCCTCCCCAAGTCCAAAATCAGTTGAACGGTGTTTCATATATGCTCCAATCTCTACAAAACTGTTGATATCCAGCAGCATATCTATTCTTTCTCTTGCAGTCATTTTTCCATCTGCATGCTGCTTATCTATTCTATCCTTACCGCCACCTTCTAATAAGCTTTCTTTCCGTCTATACATATCCTGTATACTTTCCTGAATGTTTGACACTATTTCACCTCCCCAGAAGTAAATATCAAGTAAATCAAGCTATATAACTAAACTATCTCATTTATCTTAACTGGTCTTCCTTCTTCCAACGATTTTTTAGCCGCCATAGCTATAACAACTGCATTTAATCCATCGATACCTTTAACTGGAGTCTCAGTATCATTTCTTATAGCTTCAAAGAATTGTTTCATTTCTTCAACAAAAGAACCCATATAACGCTCTAAAAAGAAATACAATGGTTTATCAGAGGATACTGCTTCCTTAGTTCTTAGGATTGTATTTGTCTCAGTGTCATTCTTGGCTTCAATACTGCCTTCAGAACCGAATACTTCAACTCTTTGGTCATAGCCATAAGCAGCTTTTCTACTATTGTCAATAATGGCTATTGCACCATTTTCAAACTTTATAGTGATGACAGCTGTATCCACATCACCAGCTTTGCCTATTTCTGGGTCAACTAGACTTGCTCCAACAGCATAGACTTCAGTAGCCTCACAGCCTGCTTGGAATCTAGCCATATCAAAATCATGAATAGTCATATCAAAGAACATTCCTCCAGAAACTTTAACATATTCAATTGGTGGTGGCTCTGGGTCTCTTGACGTAATTTTAATTATATGTGCATCACCTATAACACCATCTTTGGTAACTTGATTGATTCTATTAAAATTATGGTCAAATCTTCTATTAAAACCTACTTGGAATTTCACTCCCGCTTTTTCTACTTCCTTTAGAACATTGTTTATTCTATCTAGATCATAGTCTATAGGCTTTTCACAAAACACATGTTTTCCTGCCTGAGCAGCTTCTATAGAAATCTGAGCATGTGTATCTGTAGATGAGCAGACAAGAACAGCATCTATTTCTTTATCATCCAATATCTTGTGATAATCATCATATACATTTTCTATGCCATAACCTTTCGCCCATTCTTTTACTCCATCTAATCTAACATCTGATACAGCCTTTATTGTTACATCTGGTATATTGTTAGATATACTTTGTGCATGAACTCTTCCAATACGACCTACACCAATGATACCAACATTCATTTTTCCCATAATAAATTTCCTCCAATTATATATTTTATAGTAAGTTGCTATTATTACAGACCTGTATTCTCTTTGATATAAGTTCTAGCTTTCACTGCATATTCAAAAGGATTAGCGATAGCTGGATCTTGTTCGGCTTCTACTACCATCCATCCTTCATAATTGTTATCTTCTAAGATCTTGAAGATTGGTTTAAAATCAATGGCTCCATCTCCTGGAATAGTAAATGCTCCCATCTTAACTCCTTCAAGAAAACTCAATTTATCTTCTTTTACTTTATTTACAATATCCATACGGATATCTTTTAAATGAACATGTGCTACTCTTTTAATATGTTTTTGTAGTACATCATATGATGCTTGTGCACTTAACTCAGAATAAGCAAGATGTCCTGAATCAAATAATAAGTATACATCATCATTTGTCATTTCCATGAATTTATCAACTTCTTCTGGTGTCTGGACTCCAGTTCCCATATGATGATGATAAGATAATTTCATACCTTTTTCAGCTGCTAGTTTTGCAAGTTTGTTCATACCTGATGTAACTTTCATCCATTCTTCTTCTGTATATATTGGTTTGTCATGAAAAACAGATTTATCTGTTCCCTGAATACTATTTCCTTGTTCTGAACAACCAATCATTTTAGCTCCTAGAGCATGTAAGAAATCCCTGTGTTCAATAAAATTATTGATTGTAACTTCTTCTGGTTCTGAGGTAAAAAGTGTTGAAAACCATGCGTTGCATATTCTGACACCACGTAGGTCAAGATATCTTTTTAACACCTTTGGATCTTTTGGATATTTATTTCCAACTTCACTTCCTGTAAATCCAGCCAAAGCCATTTCACTGATACATTGTTCAAATGTATTCTCCCTGCCTAATTCTGGTAAATCATCATTTGTCCAAGCTATGGGAGCAATACCTAATTTCACTTTGCTTCTATCTAACATAATTTCAACCTTCTCTCACATTTTCTAAGTATATATTTTTTCTATCAATTATAATTAATTCAATATCTACAAGTCTGTAATCTATCAATATTTTCTTGCCTCATTGATTTTATCTTTCAATTCTTTTGTAGCATTCATAATGCTATCCTTCTCAGCTACTTCTGCATTTCCTACACGCCACCATGATTCATAACCATCAGTCATGGTTTTTGGTAATACCTTAATATCTATCAGAGTTGATACTTCTTGTTTCTTAGCATCCTGAACTGCATTTATTAACTCTTCTTCTGTTCTTACAGAATATGTTTTACATCCATAAGAAGCTGCATTCATTGCAAAATCCATTTTAACCAGCTTATCATCCAATAATCCTGTTTTAGGATTCCTATGACGCATTTCTGTACCAAAACTTCCCATTCCATGACCCATCTGCAAGTTATTGATACAACCAAATTCCATGTTGTCAAATAATAAGATATTGATTTTAGCTCCTTCTTGAATGGAAGTTACAAGCTCTGAATGAAGCATCATATATGAACCATCACCAACCATTGCATACACTTCCCTATCTGGCTGAGCCAGTTTCACACCAAGGGCAGCATTAACTTCATAGCCCATACATGAATAACCATATTCCATATGATATGTATTTTGTTCTTTTGGTCTCCATACTCTTTGTAAATCACCTGGAAGACTTCCAGATGCACCTACTATGATGGAACTATCATCCAGTAGACTATCCAGCATACCTAAAACTCTGGTTTGTGTTAAGCTTGATTCAAGAACTTCTTTGTATTCATCTATTTTATCATCAAGATGTCCCCTGACTTCTGGAACAAAATCTTCCTTGTACTTGATATTGAACAAACGGTCAACCTCGTTATTCCATCTATCTTTTATATTATCAATCTCATCTGTGTAAGCTGATTCATAATCTTCTTTTTCCAATCGATCAGCTAATATCTCTAAAGCAACTTTTGCATCGGCTTCTACTTTTATTCCATCCAATTTATATGCATCAAATGAAGCTACATTGATATTAACAAAATCCACCTGTGGGTTTTGAAATAACCACTTTGATGCAGTTGTGAAATCTGTATATCTAGTTCCTATTCCAATGATTACGTCAGCTTCTTTGGCTAAGACATTAGAAGCTAGATTACCAGTTGTTCCAATGCCTCCCATGTTTAATCTATGTTCCCATGTAATTGCACTTTTCCCTGCCTGAGTTTCTCCAAATGGAATATCAAATTTTTCAGCAAATTCTTTCAAAGTATTAGCTGCTTCTGAATACCTGACCCCTCCACCACATATGATGAAAGGCTTCTTTTTGTTTTTGATAACCTTGACTGCATCATCTATCATAGCATCAGTTGGAATTTTTCTCTCTATACGATGCACCCTTTTTTTGAAGAAACTCACAGGATAATCATAAGCTTCTCCTTGAACATCTTGAGGAAGTGCTATGGTTACAGCACCTGTTTCAACTGGATCTGTTAATATACGCATTGCATTAATCATAGAAAACATTATTTGCTCTGGTCTATTAATTCTATCCCAGTATTTACTTACTGCTTTGTAAGCATCATTTGTTGTAAGTGTCAAATCATGAAATTGTTCAACTTGTTGAAGAACTGGGTCTGGTTGTCTTGCTGCATATGTATCTCCAGGGAATAACAATACTGGAATTCTATTAGCAGTAGCTGTAGCTGCCCCGGTTATCATATTTGCTGCACCTGGTCCAACTGATGATGTACATGCATATATTTGCTTCCTGTGATTCTGTTTAGCATATCCAATGGCAGCATGTACCATCCCTTGTTCATTACGTCCTTGATGAACAATCAAATCACCTTTATCTTGTTCAAGAGCCTGTCCTAGACCTAGTACATTACCATGTCCAAATATTGTAAAGAAACCTTTTATAAACTTTTGCTCTTCTCCATCAAAGGATATATATTGATTATCTAAAAATTTAACTAGTGCTTGAGCCATAGTTAAACGAATAGTTTCCATGTCCCTTCCTCCTCAAATTTATTTTTGTGACCAAACCTTGGCATTCTTGTTTAACAGCCATTGGTGTTGTGTTTCAAAAGTACGATCTTTCAACCATCGTTTTTCTTCAATATGAGGTATCATCCAGACATAGTACATTGCATAACCTGGTGCTGAACATTGTGGATGTACCACATTGCTTGTTATACAGGAAGTACTTCTATTTTTTACTTTACTGGCTTTATCTCCAATCAGACTGAAACCAAATCCAGTATCTGGCAAAAATCTATAATGATATACCTCAGGTTGTATGTGATAATGAGGTGGATAAGATGACCACTTTCCTGGATGATTGACTACTTCCCCCATTACAAGATTGGAATAAGGAGCAATATCATCATCTATAATAGTTCTTACTGTTCTAATTGATGTATCATTGAGAGTATCCTTACCGAAAACATCACTAACACAGTCTTCCTTATTATATAGTTTAGAATCAAAAACATTATCGTTATAAACAGCTTCGTAACATAATTCAGATTCTGCTAAACCGATAATAACAACCTTCGTGTCTTTTGGAATATGTAGACATATAGGATTTTCATTGAAACAACTATCTCTTTTGACTATCTCTTTTTTACCATCCCATTGAAACATCACATGACCTTTAATCAATAGAATAGCTCTTTCTTTTGGCTCAGCATTTTCATAGACATAATCTTTATTGACTCTAATAATTCCCATGTCCATTTTCATATCACTACGTTTACCTTCTAGTTCTGTGATTGAATTATATCCGTACTTGAACTCCTTGTTTTGATTAATTACCATCTATAACAATCCTTTCTCCTAATATCAATATTGAACTTAAACATCTATACGTCTATTCCAATAAGTTCTTACTAATTACCATCCTAAAAGCTTATATTTATCAAGAATTACTTCTTTCACTTGTTTCATTGGCTTCTTGAAGAATTTAATTCTGTCAAATTCGTCTGTGTTTCCATTGATTTCTTCTCTTAATGTATTACCAAAGGTCATTCTAAGAGCTGTTCCTATATTGATTTTGCCAATATGATAATGTGATAATTTGGTGAGATCCTCATTAGAAAGTCCTGTTGAACCGTGGATGACCAATGGTATATCTGTCACGTTCTGTATTTCTTCCAGCAGCTCATATTGAATCTTAGCATTCTGTTTTTGCATTCTATGTAGGGTTCCTACTGCTACAGCTAAAGCATCCACTCCTGTTTCTATAGCAAATCTTTTAGCTTCTTGTGGGTCAGTATATATTGCTTTTGCTTTTATAGTTGGATCATTATACCCTACTGAGCCTATTTCAGCTTCTACAGACACCCCACAGGCATGAGCCAGTTTCACGACTTCTTTTGTATTTGATATATTCTCATCAATAGGTAATTGAGATCCATCATACATAACTGATGTAAAACCTGCTGCTATAGCCTTAGCACAAATTTCGTAATTACCGCCATGGTCAAGATGCACACATACTGGTATATTGGCATCTTGACCTAAAGCTCTATATAGTGCTGCTTGGTATTTTACGTCCATATGGGCAACAGCATCTTTATTGGACATGAGTATAGCAGGTGCATTCAGCTCCTGGGCTGCCTTTATGACCATCATGGCATCTTCATATCCAAAAACATTGAATCCTGGAATAGCTTTTTTGCTTATTGCTGCCTCTTTAACCATTTGTTCCATATTAACTAGCATAACGTACTCCTTCTTTCTCTATATAGCCAAGTCTCCGAATAATTCTTCATCAGTAGGAATCACTTCTTGTATTGGTGTAGATACCCATGTTACATTAATGAAATGCTTCCAAGTAACATTTTCTGAGGCTACGTTGCCACCCCAAGTACCACATCCAAGTGTTAATGTAAATGGCATTCCATTATCCCAGTTACCACTGTTTGCATAACATTGTGGCTGTCTAACCATGATACGGCTGACTTTTACTCTATTACCTAATATCTCCACACGATCTTGATCGGTAGTATGTATTCCACAAGAATGACCTGTTCCTTGATAACCAGTAATTTCATTTACTTTATCTACAGCTTGGTCAAAATCTTTTACTTTATATAATGTAACTACAATAGACATTTTCTCTCCGGAAAATGGGTAATCAGCTCCAACACCTTGTTCTTCAACCATGATGAATTCTTCATCATCTGAGATGCTAATACCAGCAAGCTCTGCTATTTTATCAGCAGGTTGAGCTACTATTCTACGATTGAGATGTCCATCTTCCCACATAGCCTTTTGTAATTTTTCCTTTTCATCTTTTGTAACTAAATGTCCACCTTCAGCCTTTAAGTCAGCTACTATTTCATCATAAACACTTTCTACTATTACTAATGAATTCTCTGATGAACAGCTTGTTGCATAATCAAAAGTTTTACTTAATTTGATCTTATGAGCTGCATCTTTTATATCTGCTGTTTCATCAACTATAACAACTGCATTACCTGCTCCTACACCATATGCAGGTGTTCCAGATGAATAAGCGGATTTCACCATTCCTGAACCTCCTGTAGCAACAACCAAGTCACATTGTTTCATAAGTTCATTACTAAGTTCTAGAGAAGGTTCTTCAATAGTTATTATCAAATCTTCTGGTGCATTATATTTTTTTAGAGTTGCTCTCATGATATCAACTATGTATTTGTTAGTTTTTTTAGTTCTTGGGTGTGGAGCGAATACTATTGCATTTCTACCTTTGATTGCATTCATAGCTTTAATTACTGGAGTCGCTTCAGGATTGGTACATGGAACTAAAGCTCCAATGACACCTACTGGTTTTGCAAATTTCACAATTCCTTTTTCAGGTATTCTCTCAATGATACCTACTGATTTTTCATCTTTCATGTCCCTTAGTGCTCCTCGGACTTTTTTCATTAATTTAGAGTATTTACCTTCATAATTACCAAGTTGTGATTCCGTTACAGCTAGTGTAGCTATTTCTCTTGCTGTATCTTCTTGTACTACCTCCCAAGCTATTGCTTTTATAAGTTCATCAACTTGCTCTTGTGTAAAACTTTCTGCTACCTCTTGTGCTTTTTTAGCACGTGTTATCAATTCATTTACCATTAATTTTGCGTCTGACATTTGTAATTCCTCCCTATTTATATATTCTTGACGTCATAAGCTTTTTCGCCATCATATTGCTTGATGAATCTCTCTATTTTATCTATACCTGGCATAGCATCTGAACAACTATGACTTGATACAACGATTGATGCTGATGCTGCACCTATTTCCATAGCTTTGCCTGGATCATATCCTTGCATTAATCCGTATATGAAACCACCTGCATAAGAATCTCCAGCTCCGAATGTTTTAACTGGTACAACTGGAAATACTGCTCCCGTATATTTATCACCTTCTAGTGTGTACGCATATGAGCCTTCTTTTCCGTGTTTAATTACCATTATCTTGGCATTAAAGTCAAACCACTTGTTGGCTGTAACATAATCATCTTTGTTATCAGGATTGGAGAACATTTCTAACATATCAAATTCTTCACGAGTACCAATTATCACATCACATTTTTCAGCTAATAAACTGTAGTATATCGCAGTTTCTTCAACTGATTTCCATGTATATGGTCTATAATCAATATCAAAAAATACTACAGTCTTATTTTTTCTTGCCAGTTCAACAGCTGCGAATACCGCTTCTCTTGATGGACTTGCTGCTAATGCAGTTCCTGAGATAAGTATGGCTTTTGCGTTTTTTATGTACTCTTCTTTTACATCTGCAACTTCTAATTTCAAGTCAACAGCATCTGAGCGATACATTAAGATACTGCAATCTGTAGGTGATTTTATTTCAGTGAAGGCAAGACCTGTTTTAGCTCCTGATTCATCAATGACAACATTAGAAGAATCTATATCATTATCATTCAGGTAATTTAATATAAATCGTCCTAATTGGTCATCTGCAACCCTTCCAATAAACCCTGCTTTTAATCCTAATCTGGATACAGCAACTGAAATATTAGCTGGAGAACCACCTAAATATTTAGTGAATGTAGCCGTTTCTTCCATAGGGCGATGAATTTCATTAGCGTTCAAATCAACTGCAAGACGCCCCAATGCAATTAAATCTAAATCCCTGTCATTTTGAAATACCAAGTTATTCATTTTCAATCCTCCTATAATTGAATTAAGTAAAACGTTTACGTAAGCTGTAAAAAAATATTTATATTTGGTAAAACGTTTACGTTGTCTGCAAAAAATAATAAGCCTCTTAGAGTAAACGTTTTAGTTGTCTGTAAAAAAAATTAATTATTTTTTTTAACTGAATCTCTGACTACTAGATTAGGTTCAAATATTACATCATCTTTTACCTTACTGCCTTTACCTTCAATAATGTCAATTATCATATTGGCAGCTACTCTTCCCATTTCATGTATAGGTTGGGCAACGGTAGTCAGCTTAGGTCGAACTAATCTTGCAATATCAATATCATCAAATCCAACGACTGATATATCTTCTGGAACTTTAATTCCCATTTCTTCTAATTTTTCAATTGCTCCAATAGCCATAAGGTCATTACAACAAGCTATTGCTGTAAAGTTTTTGGTTTGGTTATAAAGTCTTTCCATAGCATAGTATCCATCTTTCATAACATAGTCACCTTTGACTACTAGATTGGAATCAAATGGTATATCATAATCATTTAGAGCATTGATGTATCCTTTATATCGTTCGTTAGTTGAATAACTGTCCATAGGACCTGTTATAAAACCAATTTTACGATGTCCATTGAGTAATAGATGTTCAATAACTTCATACATGGCTCTTTGATTATCAAGATAGACACATTTACATCCTTTTATTTCTGGTTTTGAATCAATAAATACTAAGGGTAAAGAACTTTTTAAAATCTTATTAAGTATAGTATCACTTATATTATGGAAGTTGTTGTATATTATTCCACATACATAATGTTCATTCAAGAAATCCAAGTATGCCGCTTCTTTTTCTTTTGAATTATTGCCGTCACATAGTATAATATTATAACCATGTTCGTGAGCTACATCTTCAATCCCTTTAGTCATTTTAGGATAGAAGGGATTAGTTAAGTCAGGTATGATAAGTCCTATTATCTTGGACTTTTTGGTTACTAATCCTCTTGCAACTGCACTTGGTTGAAAATCATATTCTTTTATTAGTTCAAGAATTCTTTTTCTTGTCTCTTCTCCGACACCTTTGCTTTTGTTGTTAACAACTCTTGAAACAGTAGCTACTGAAACATTCGCTTTCTCAGCAATATCTTTTATAGTAACTTTCATAAAAACAACTCCTAATTGAATCTTAAAATACGAAAAAAAGCTTGTAACATTCTATAATTATTTATTAGTAATTAATTAGAGTAAACGTTTTAGTAACTTTGGTTTCATTATATAATGATATAGGGTGTTTGTCAATAAATTATTTTTTAAACATTTTTATATACAGGTAAGTCAGAAAAATTTTTTGTGCTGACGTGGTAATTGCAAAATAGTAAGTGTATATGTTTCGCCAGCGAATTGCTCGTCCTGAGCTCTACAAATAACAATGGACATCGAGTCCATTATTATTTCTGACAGTCCAGTAGGGCTGTCAGATTAAATGCTGGGTTCGGCGTCCTGCCTCACTACTTCACATATACACTTACTATTTTGCTTTAAGTATCCTTCAATGTTGTTACAAAAAACTTTTTCTTCTGATTTGGTTAACTTGTGGCTATTCATATTTCATTATCTTAGTTTATTATTTTATAAATTATTTTTTATAATTTATCATTTAATATTTAATTTTGAGGTTAGATTTTAATTTATGTCTTGGTCTTTTTCTTGTTTTATTTGTTGGTTTTCTTCTTGGTTTACTTCTTGGTTCACTTCTTGATTCTCTTCTTGTTTTTGTTTTTCTATAGCCATTTTTTCTACTCTTTTACCGTAGACGAATACTGCTAGTGCTAGAAACATTAGGAATGTTCCGGCGTTTTTGGTTTTAGTTGGATCAAGTTCTATGCCAGATATAAGTTGAAACAAACCTATCCCCATGTATAATATTGCTATAAATATAACTACAATTCTCCAATGTTTCTCAAAGAAATCTTTTAGTCGTTCCATTTGTTGTCTCCTTTGTATTTTATTAGTGATCCCCAAACATTTATCAATACTCTACTTTATTATTGTAAGCAGTTATTTTATTTTATCATATAATTATTATTGTGAACAGGGGGAGTTTATATACTTAATAATGGGTATTTAAGAATAGAAAAGGCTGTCTCGCGATAGAAATTAGATTTAGATTTCTATTTTGAGACAGCTATTATCTGGGGGATTTCAATGAAATTATTATGTTTTGCTTTTTATAATTGTGTATCGGAGTTATATTGCTCTTTTAAGAATTTTTGTGCTGCTTCGATGTCATCTCCTGTTATAACGGCTGAAGGAACAAAGATATCATCTGTGTTTTTCATTTCTCTTTCGCCGTTGATTATTTCTAGAATGGTATCTACTGTTGCTTCGGCTAGATCTTTTGGTAGGTTTGCATTTGCGATTTTGAGAGCACTTTCTGGATCAGCTATTTTTAAGAGTTCAGGTTCTGAGCCATCGTGGCTGATAACTATTTCTGTGTCAATGGTTCCTCTTCCTTGAGCTTCAAGTGCTGCTAATGCACCTAATCCTTGATCACCATTTGCACCAAAGAATACGTTTATATCTGGATTAGCTTGAATAGCGTCTTCTACAACTGCCATTGCTTTATCTTTTTTACCTTCACCGTTTAATCTTACAACTACTTCTGCATCAGTTATTACTGATTGGAAGCCTTCAATAAATCCATCTGATCTGTCTGTTGATGCTGATACACCTGTCATTTCAATAACAGCTATTTTTGCTTTTTTATCTGGGAATTGAGCCATAAATTTATTGGCTGCTTCAACTCCACCTAATGCACCAGCTGATTTTTCATCTATTCCAACAAATGTTGCATCTGCTGTTTTTGGATCATGTTTTATTGCAAATGTTATTACTGGAATACCTGCTTCTTGTGCCATATTAATATCTGCTGATCCTGCTGTTCCTTCTAGTAGACAATAGATGATACCATCAACTTTTTGTGATACAAGGTTTTCCATTTGGTTTGCCATATTGGCTTGGTCTACTTTACCATCTAATTCAATAAGTTTGATACCTTTTTCGGCTGTATAATTTTGTGTATGCATTGCATGTGCTTGATAATAAGGATGCTCTGCTGTTAAGTATATAACACCTATCTTAAGAGGCTTTTTTTCATCTTTTTTATTATCTTTTTCACTTGCGACTTCTTTATTATCTGTGTTTTCTTTTACTTCTTTTTTACTACACCCTGCCAATAAACTTAATCCTATGATCATAACCAATACTATACTTAATATTTTTTTCATTATCCCATTCTCCTTTTCATTTTATATTTTATATTTATATATTAACAAAATCAATACCTCATTATCACATCCCATCTATCTGAGATTATTTTTATATATTAAGATTTTGCTAATATTCTTTTGTTAAGAGATTTTAGGCTTAATCCATTTCCTTTTAGAGCCATGTCAAGCATTACTGCTAATACAAGTACTATACCTTTAATGATATATTGATAAAACGGATCTACTCCAAGAAGATTTAATCCATTAGATAGTACTCCAACTATCATAGCACCAATAAATGTTCCAACTATAGTTCCTTCACCACCAGTTGTACTTACGCCCCCTAAGAATACTGCTATGATAACATCAAACTCGAAGCCTGTTCCAATTTGAGGGTTACCTGAAGTCAGCCTTGAAGCCATTATGGTACCACTTAAACCTGTTAATAATCCTGTGATGACATACAATAAAACCATAACTTTTGCAACTGATATACCTGATAGCCTTGCAGTTTCTTTGTTACCACCAATTGCATAAGTATATTTACCTAATAATGTTCTACTTAATACAAAATGAAACACTATGTATACTAGAATCATAATAACAACAGGTATGGGAACTGGTCCAATATAACCTCTTCCTAGAACATTGAAATTTTTGGGAAGACCATTAGCAATAGTTGTTCCACCAGCTACTAAATAAGCAATACCCCTTACTGCATACATACTACCCAAAGTTGCGATAACCGGATTTATTTTAGCTCCAACAATCATTGATGCATTTATAAGTCCAACTATACCACCTACAAGAATAGCAATAAGACAAGCAGGCAATAATGGCATACCACCTTGTACAAGTTTAGCAAAAACAACACCTGATAAGGCTATGGTACTACCGACGGAAATATCCAAACCAGTTGTTATCATAACAAATGTTGCCCCAGCTGCAGTAATTGCAACCATACTTTGCTGTCTCAAAATGTTTCTAATATTGATATATGTGAAAAATTCTTCACTCATTACTGCAAATACGACGCATAAAACCAGCAATATACCAATAATCATGAATCGTTGTAAGTATCTGCTGTTTAATCTACTATTCATGGTCACTTCCTCCTACTGATAATTTCATTATTTCTTCTTGAGTAGCTTCTTCGTTACTTAATACACCAGCTAATCTTCCATTATTCATAACCATAATATCATCACATACACCTAGTAATTCAGGCAATTCAGATGAAAATAACAAAACTGCTTTACCTGATTTTGTCAAACCATTAATTATTTCATAAATTTCACTTTTCGCACCTATATCTATTCCTCTAGTTGGTTCATCCAGCAGAAAAATATCTGCCTCAGTTGCCAGCCATTTACCAATAATTGCTTTTTGCTGATTACCACCACTTAGAAATCTAATAATTTGTTCGGGGGTCGGTGTTTTAACATTAATATCTTTAATATACTTCTTAGCTAGCTGGCGATCTTTCTTTCTATTAATAACACATAACTTAGACAGACGATTGCTAACTACCAAAGAAATATTTTCTCTTACTGTCATTTTACCTACTATACCTTGAGTTCTTCTTTCTTCAGGAAGAAGAGCTATCTTAGATTTGATGGCATCTTGAGGTTTGTTTAAATTAATCTTTTGCCCCTTCAAAGTAATATGTCCAGAAATTATAGGATTATCTCCAAATAAAGCTCTAGCAAGTTCTGTCTTCCCTGCTCCAGCCAGTCCTGATACTCCAAGCACTTGTCCTCGTTTCAGTTGGAAACTAACATCTTTTATAAGTTCTTTGGCGCATATTTTTTCCACCTCTAATATGGTTTCGCCAATTTCATGGTTTCTTTTAGGAAATGTATCCTCGATATTTCTTCCTACCATATAACGGATGATTTCTTCTTCACTGGTATCTTTTACAATAAGGTCTTTAGCATTTTTTCCATCTCTAAATACAGTTATACGATCACCAATAGTAAAGATATCTTCAAATCGGTGGGATACATAGATAAAGGTAACACCTTCCTCTTTTAAAGACTCTATCATTTTAAATAATTCATCTGTTTCTTTATTTGTTAATGAAGCAGTTGGTTCATCCATAACAATAATTTTGGAATCCTGAGATAGTGCTTTTGCAATAAGCATCATCTGCTTTTCACAAACAGTCAAATCCCCAACATAACTATTGTATAAAATATCAATATTCAATTTCTGCAAAATATTTTTGACACGTTTAATATTTTCTTTTTTGTTAACTATACTTCCATAAGATGATTCAAAACCAAGTGTCATATTTTCTTCCACTGTCAATGTATCAACAACACTCAATTCCTGAAATATAAAACTGATACCATTTCTATATGCATCATGAGGATTATTTATACTCACTGGCTTCTGGTCAATGAATATTTCTCCAGTATCTTTTTCAAGCAATCCAGCTAGTATATTAATCAAAGTAGATTTACCAGCTCCATTTTCTCCCATCAAGCAATGAACTTCTCCATATTTTACTTTTAAAGAAACATTCTGGAGTGCCTTTACACCAGGAAATGATTTACTAATATCATTCATCTCCAATATATAGTTACTCACAATATCACTCCTTTCTATCGTTTACATATATTGAACCAGCCCTTTTTTGTCAATTAATTAAAAAGTTCAATATATTTTCTTTGATTCTATAAGTTCTTTACCTATCTCTTATAATAAAGATACCTTTTTTTGGGTTCTTTTAAAATGCACATATCTGTCTATTAACCATATACATTTTTGTAAAATTGCATAAAAAAATTCATTATTTGTGTAAATAAATTTACTATGATATACTAAACTTGTCAAAGTCCTTTACCTATTACTAATAATTGATGAGGGTGAGCTAATGATCAAACTTAATTTCAACAAAAAACTCCTTATTGGATTGACTAGTATAATATTTGTTGTATTTTCTGTACTATTTCTTGTTTTTTATAATTATTATTCAAAAGTTTCTCTAGATGATGAATATGTTACCTTGAATCATTCTACAGAAAGAACTTCTTCACAAATAGATCTATTATTTAATCAGATGTCCATGTCCGGTTTATATATTTCTAAGAATGATTTCATTCATGAAATTCTTGATGATATATTTACCAAAGAAGATATATCTGAATACGAAATGATTGAAAACTCAGGGAAGATTAGAAGTCAACTTAATATCCTTACTTACTATTTTCCTAACACCACTAATGTAACTCTTTTTAATGCTAAGTATAATTTTTACTTTCATTCAGGTCTACCTGATAATAAAGAAGAAGTTTCAAGACATCTTGAAGACCTAGAGTGGTATAACAGTCTTATTCCTGATAAAAATCAGTTGAAAATATTACCACCTCACCAAGATTTTTGGGTCACAATCAATCGACCTGTCATATCCATCATACGGTCAATCAAGTCAAATAATGGTTATGATTATGGTTTATTGGAATTCGATATTCCATATTGGAATCTAGAAAATATCTGCGAAGGCAATAATGGTAATGAAAACACAAAAGTACTCATTTTCAATGAAGATGGAGATTTAATATATCCTTATATTCATAGTGATTCTTATGAAAAAATTATCAAAACTTATAATCCAAAAGCTCTTTATCCAAAATTAAATAATCAATCTGACTTAATCAAAATAAATAATCGCCGGTATATATACAGTAAGCATCATTCTGATTTTACCAATTGGACTACTGTTTTAATCAGCTATCCAAGTACTTTAATTGAATCACAAAAGATTTTTCGTATCTTCTTCTTTTCATTTAGTTTGTTGATTTTGATATTAGTTATTATAGCTTTTTCATTATTGATTAGAAGATTGACAAGACCACTCTATAATCTTATGACTCATGTAAAAGAGGTCAGTATTGATAATATGTATTTGAATCTGCCAAATGAAGGTAATAATGAGATAGATCTACTCAATGAATCTTTCAATATAATGTTTGATAATATTAAAGACTCAATCAATCAGATATATGAATCTAAAATAAGAGAAGTCAATGCTAATTTACTTGCATTACAGGCTCAGATGAATCCTCATTTTTTATACAATACCTTAAGTGTAATTAGTGCTTCATCTGAAAGAAATGGTATATCAGAAACAACTATAATATGCAATAAACTATCAAATATGTTAAGATATGTTTCCAACTCGAAATCAACATTTGTGTCATTGTCTGAAGAAATAAAACACACCATAGATTATTTGGATTTAATGAAAACCCATTATAAGGACTATAATAATCCTGATAATATCTATCTTGATTATGATATCAATTTACCAGATGAGATGTTATTATTAAAAATACCTAAAATGACTCTTCAACCTTTAGTTGAAAACTCAATCAACCATGGTTTCAAAGACACTATGCCACCTTGGCATATAAGTATTACAGGTAAATATATCTCACCAAACAACTGGTCATTGACAATTATTGATAATGGTTCAGGGTTTGAAGATAAAACCCTTGATAAGTTATATAGAAAAATAAATGACTATAAAGAAAACTTAAGAAAAGGTCACTTCCAGCAAAATGCTGAGATTGGTGGCATGGGTATTATGAACACTTATACTCGACTTGCTATTCATTATAAATCAACTTTCACCTTTGAATTGAAAAATAATGTACCTAATGGAGCATATATTAAGCTTGAGATTAAACACATAGGAGATGATTAATAAGATGATTAAAGTATTAATTGTTGAAGATAAACCACCAATACTTTGGAGTATAAAGCAAAAAGTACAAAATTTCAGCTCTGATATATTAATTACAGGGGAAGCATTCAATGGGATAGAAGCCTTGGAATCCATAAAAGAAAATCAACCTGACATTATTATTACGGATATACGCATGCCTATAATGGATGGTCTTGAAATGATTACTGAAGTGCTTAAGATGGATATTAATGTTAAATTCATTATCATCAGCGGTCATGATGAATTCGAATACGCTCGTCAAGCAATGAAGTTAGGTGTAAATGAGTATCTACTTAAACCAGTTGACCAAAATGAACTAGATAAAATCCTTCATAAATTAACTTCAGATATCTATAGACAAAAAAACACAAACCGTCAAAAACTTATTTATGATATGCTTAATAAAGATATACCTTCAAAAATTTTTAGTTACTATTTTAACGTTTATAACAGATATTATTTAGTTTTATTTTGTGGTGGTTCATATTCTCATTATCCTTTAAACTATTCTCATCCTCATAACTTTTTTGTTTCTGAAGAAGAATTGCAACATTTAACCAAAGGAATTTTACATCCTAGCATTTTCTTTTGGCCAATAGCAACTTCAAAACTGAATGAAATGATAGGAATATTTTGTGTACCTGAAAATATATCCTTTGACCCACAAAAAACTGTACAACTATTATTTAATGAACTTGATAAACAAGATTTTCCTATTACAGTATTATTATCAAAGACTATAACAAAACTGGAAGATATATCCAAGACAGCCTCATCACTTAGTAAATCTTTAAGAAAGAATACATTATTTGGCTATTCGAGTATTATATTAGAAGAGCAAGCCCCTACTTCATTCTGTACAGACAAAGTTACAGATATTGAACATAACCTGATTCTTTCTTATAAAAAGAAAGATCGTACTACATTTATTGATGAACTCTCCAAGTTCATAGATTCATCCAGTAATCTGCATTACACTCAAACAAGACTTGAAAGTCGACTAAAAAAGATTCTTGGAATTATGGTTGACTCTTCAAAGGATTTACATATGGATAACTATCAACTTGATATTGAAGAAATAGTCATGTTTAATGATAATTATTGTAAACTCCATACAAATCTAGATAATTATTTTAATTCTTTTTTTGAGAACCAAATGAAACAAAGTACTAACAAAGCTATTCATGAAATTGTTGAACAAATAGAAACCTATATTAAAAAACATTACTCTGAACAGATTACCATTAATGATATCTCTACTATGTTTAGCGTAGACCCATGTTATCTTAGCAAATCTTTTAAACAGTACAAAAAAATATCTCCAATGAACTATTTAACCCAAACACGTATTGATGTTGCAAAAGATCTCATGAAGAAAGATCCCTCTATGAAATTAAAAGAGATAGCTGAAATAGTGGGGTACTCTAATCAATACTATTTCAGCCGAATCTTCAAATCCGTAACAAACCTATCCCCATCTGCTTTTAAAGACAATTTGATTAAGGAACAATCTGTGAATTAGTAAAATCTTTAGAGCCTAGAAGGCTCTTCTTTTTTTACTAACTTAGGATTTCTGTTGTAGAATTCCTGAATAACCAAGCTAGCTCCACCCACAGTTAACAAATTCTGTCCAAAGGAAGTTAATTTTATATCAATGTCCTTTTGAAATAAGGGATAAACATTTTTTCGTACTCTCTCAAGCACTTTTTCATAAAGAGTTGGGCAGCCTAGTATTATATCTCCACCAAGAATTATAGTTTGGGGACTGAAAACTTGAATTATGTTAGTTATACCAATACTTAAATACTCTGCTTCTCTATCTAATATATCATTGCAAACCCTATCTTCTTTCAGGCTCTTTTCATGTAAGTACTCTGCTATTTTTAATTCCTGTTCTGGCAACTCTGCATTGCAGGTTTTATTTTCTATAGCCTTGGTTACTTCATTATACATATGAACTCCATTGGCTAAAGCTTCAAAACATCCAACTTTACCACAACTGCATTTTGGTCCTTTTCTATCAATTGTCATATGACCTACATCTCCAGCACCATCTGCAAAACCACGATAGCTTTTTCCGTTAAGGAGTACTCCTCCACCAATTCCTAAATAATTTACCACTAATACAAATATATTCTTGGATTCATTAACCTCTCCGAATAAATATTCTCCCAGCGCAGCTGCTTGAGTCTCTTTTTCCATAAATGTAGGAAGTTGAAATTCTTTTTCTATAATGTCCCTTATAAGGATATTCTTGAAATATTTAAAATTAGGCAAATCCAATAATTCACCCTTTTCGTGATTATAAGGACCTGGCATTGCTAACCCAATACCAATAATTTTATGTTCCCTGTCATATGCCAACAATTCTTTTATTACATTAAAAATAACGTTTAATATCTCTTCCTTACTCCATCTATTATTTATTTTACTACTATATTCAAACTTCTTCTCTGCTGATAAATTAGTAATTATTCCACTGACTCTTTGAGTATCTAATGTCAGTCCAATCATCCAACATGATTCAGAATTCAGAGTGACCATTACTGGCTTTCTTCCCCCAGTAGATTGTCCCATTCCCTTCTCTACTAAATATCCATGATTAATGAATTTATTTACTATATTCGTAACAGATGCTTTTGTTAATCCTGTTATATCCGCTATCCCTTTTCTTGAAATATATTTTTCCTTATGAATAGTAGTGAATATAGCTTGTTCATTCATTATTTTCATTCTTTCATTGTTCATTATTCTATTCATTAATAACCTCCTGATAATATAGGTTTTATATAATTATACCGTATAAATGTTATAAACTCTAATATTATCAAATTTCTATCTGATTCATTATCAACTAGTCATTCTTTTTTAATGTGGAATAGTCTCTGAATTTTATAGCACTATCATATATTGCCAAAACTTTTTCTGGTTCAATATCAGACTGAATATTGTGTACTTGTGTAAATACAAACCCTCCACCAGATGCAAAAATCTCAATCTGTTGTTTAACTTCATTCTGAATATCTTCCACTGTTCCAGATGTAACAGTTTGCTGTGTATCAACGCCACCGCCCCAGAAAACCAGGTCTTTGCCGAATTCTTCTTTTAGCTTAACTGGGTCCATACCTTTTGCTGATAGCTGAATCGGATTTAATGCCTGTACACCTGCATCAATTAGATCAGGTATAATATTATATATTGCACCACATGAATGAAATAACACCTTAACATTAGGATAATTCTGTTGTACATATTGAAATTGTGCTTTGTGATAGGGCTTAATCATCTCACGATACATATTAACAGATAATTGTAAATTCTCCTGTGTACCTAAATCATCACCAAATTGGATAATGTCAATGTACTGTCCAACAGCATTTAGGTATTTCTCTAGATTATATAAATAAACATCAGTTAATTTTTGTAAATAGTAATGCACCAACTCTGGATTTAATGCCAATTCCATATAAAATCGTTCATATCCCCAATCGATTTGACCTGATTCTAGTATGTTGCCTCCAAATGCACCTAATATAGCATAATCCGTTTCTTCGTATAATTTCTTTGCCGTTTTACGTAAATACTCCAATTCTTCATCTGTAATTTTTTCCATTGGGATTTTATCGATATCTTCTTTTGTTTGCACATCAGCATAAGGGTGGTGTATCTGATCAAAATAGAATCCATCTTTTGGCATTCTCGCTATTACTGTACCATCTTTTACTATATCTAATCCTTCATCCTTATTAGTAATTGGGTTAAAGTCTTTGGGAACCATACAATTTGAGCCATCCTGAAGTATGCTTTCTTTCCACTCTCTTATATCTAATCCAAAAGTAGGACGTAGTCTATGTAGCTGAATGACGTCTGCTCCCATTCTTTTCATTAATTTTTCTTCAGGTTCTGCTAATTGTTGAAATACATCGTATACTTTTGTAGCTCCATCAGTCATTTTCAAATGTTTTTTCAACTTATTATATCCAATTGCACTAATACCCGATGATCTCATTCCTCCAAAATCTATAGGTATTTTATCAGGTTCCTCATGGTTTAATGCCATACGTACACGCTCTCTTGATGTTAGAATCATTTTATTACCTCCTAATAATAACTTACTTAATTCATTGTTTTAACTAAGTTAATTATACTATAGCTTTTATTATATTTCAATGCTTTTGTATTAATTTATTGATATATCTTAATTTTATATATTCAAGATAATCATTGTTCCCCAAAATAAAAAACCTAGCTAGAGCTTAATATGCTCTGGCTAGGCAAGTATTTTTCAATAATGTTTCTTATTCATATAATAACGCTTGTATATCATCTGAATCAATTGTTGTTTTATCATAATAATGGAATCCTGTATCTATATTCTTTTCTACTTCTTCACCATTAATAGCTTTTACTGCAGCTTCTACAGCCTTGTATCCAATACCGATTGGATCCTGTGTTACTGCACCTGCTTGTTGACCATTTCTAATGGCTTCTTGTTGTTGCTTACCTGAATCATATCCTATTACTACGATATCTCCAACTTTGTCAAGTTCATTTACTGCATTGAGTACACCGATGATAGAACCTTCATTTGCACCAAACATACCTTTGATATTTGGATGAGCCTGAATAATTGATTTAGCTATATCTGTAGATTTTAATTGGTCTCCATCTCCATATTGAATATCTACAATTTTAATATCTTTATACTTCTCTTCGATTCTGTTTTTGAAACCATCTCTTCTGTCTATACCAGTACGACTAGTCTGGTCATGAACAACTAAGGCGATTTCACCTTCTCCACCGATAAGTTCTGCCATTTTATCAGCTGCTTCTGCTGCTGCTGCAATATTATCAGTTGCTGCTGTAGCAATAGGAATTTCACTATCAACACCAGAGTCGAATCCTATGATAGGAATACCTCTTTCATCTGCTTGTTCTAGTAATGGTATAACCGCTTGACTGTCAAGAGCTGCTAAACATATAGCACTAGGATTTTTACTTAATGCAGCTTCTAGCATCTCTATCTGTTTATCAACCATAGCTTCTGATTCTGGACCTTCAAAAGTAATCTCTACATTATAATCTTTTGCAGCATTTTCTGCCCCTAATTTAACTGCTTGCCAGAATTGATGTTGGAAACCTTTTGATATTACAGGTATATATATCTTTTCTTCACTACTTGAATCACCATTGTCATTACCAGAATTACTAGGCTTTGTTTCCTTAGGACTACAACCTGCTACAACACCTATCATGCAAATAATCAGTAATAATGAAATTAACTTCTTCATAAAACTCCTCCTTAAGATTAATTATTTTTATTTTTTATTTTTTCTAGCAACATCAGCAACTACCGCAGCAATAACAATAATTCCTGTAACCACTGTCTGCCACTCTTGTGGAACAGATAATATCCTTAGTCCATTAATCAACACACTCATGATGAATGCACCAATGATAGTACCTAAAATAGTTCCTTTACCTCCACTAAGTGAAGTTCCACCAATAACTACCGCTGCAATGGCATCTAGCTCATATCCTTGACCTAATGCTGGATGAGCTGAATTAAGTCTTGCAGCCATCAAGATTCCTGCTACACCACAAAAAGCTCCAGTTAGTGTATGTATAATTATGAGCCATTTATCAGTATTGATTCCTGATAATCTTGTAGCTTCTTCATTGCTGCCAATAGCAAAAGTGTATCTTCCAAGTAATGTTTTATTTAAGAGAATACCACCGATACCTGCAACTACGAATAGAATAATAACCGCATTAGGTATTCCCAAAATTGTACCTGTAGATATATCTGAGAATTTATCTATAAATACTCCTTTGGCACCAGTAAAATATATTGGTTTGGCATTAGATATAACAAGAGATAATCCCTTGGTTATCATCATCATTCCTAATGTAGCAATAAATGCAGGTATTCGAAATTTTGCAACATTGAAACCATTAATAAATCCACATAAACTTCCTGCCAATATTGCTCCTAGAAGACCTAACCATATAGGTAGCCCCCACATAGATATTATTACTCCAGCTATTACTGAAGAAAATGTCATGACTGTTCCGATTGATAAGTCAATCCCACCTGTTATAATAACAAAAGTAACTCCCACAGCTAATACACCATTAACCGCTGTTGCCAGCAATATACCTTTTATATTCGTTCCAGTAAAAAAGTTAGGTGATGCAATAGAAAAAATAATTAATAGCAATATCAAACTACTGAATGCCAATATTTTTTGAGTAGTATTTGAATTAAATAATTTTTTCTTTAATCCAATCTTATCCATTTCTCTACCTCCACATAATAATTAGTTAGCTTATTATAATCTTCAAAATATATCTATCTTGCAGTTGCATACTGCATAATCTTTTCTTGGGTAGCTTCTTCGTTACTAAGCTCACCTGTTATTCTTCCTTCACACATTACAATGATTCTATGGCTCATTCTAAGTACCTCAGGTAATTCTGAAGAAATCATGATAATTGATTTCCCCTGACTGGCTAGTTCATTGAGAAGCTTATAGATCTCACCTTTCGCTCCAATATCAATACCTCTAGTTGGTTCATCGAAGATTAAGATATCACAATCTCTAGTTAACCATTTTCCAATGACCACTTTTTGTTGATTACCTCCAGATAGGTTCTTGACTTCTTGAGAAATACCCGGTGTTTTTATTGCTAATTCCTTGACACTTTCAGTAGCTGATTTAGAAGTTTTACCAGTCTTCACAAATCCTATTGGATTAATATAATCACTGAAATTAGCCATAACAACGTTGGTTTCAATATCAAGCCCTAATACAAGCCCGTATCTCTTTCTATCCTCTGATAAATAACCTATACCATTTTTTACTGCATCTTTTGGAGATTTTATTTGTATCTTTTTATTATTCAGTAGAATCTCTCCTGAATCTCTTTTATCCGCTCCAAATATTGCTCTAGCCACTTCTGTTCTTCCTGCTCCCATCAACCCTGCAAAGCCTAATATTTCTCCTTTTTTCAATTTAAAGCTTACATCTTTCACCTTGTTACCTTGATTCAGGTTATTGACTTCCAATACAACTTCGTCTGAATGGGTAATCTCTTCAGGGGCTGATACATATAACTCACGTCCAACCATCATATTAATGATTTTATCTATAGTCACCTCATTCATATTTTTTGTATCAATATAACTTCCATCACGCATTACTGTAACTCTATCGCATATTTGCTTTAACTCTTCCATTCTATGGGATATGTAAACTATCCCTACACCTTTTTCCTTTAACTCTTTTATAATACTAAAAAGTTCTTCAATCTCCAGTTCCGTCAATGCAGCAGTTGGTTCATCCATGATGAGTACATCTGAGTTATAGGATAATGCTTTTGCTATTTCCACCATTTGCTGTTTGGCTACTGACAGATTCTCTACTTTTTCTTCTGGACTAATACTAAGGTTCATCTGATTCAATAATTCACTTGCCTTATCATTAATTTCCTTATTATCCAAAAACAGATTTAAACACTTTTTAGGTTCTTTCCCAATAAAAATATTTTGAGCCACTGTCAAATCAGGCATTAGATTCAATTCTTGATGAATTATACTTATACCTAAATCCCTAGCCATTCTAGGATTAGTAATATTAATCTCTTCACCTTTATAAAAAATTCTTCCTGCATCTTTTTTATAAACACCTGTTAGAATTTTCATTAGTGTTGATTTTCCTGCTCCATTTTCTCCTATTAAAGCATGAATCTCTCCTTTTAATAATTGAAATTTACAATTATCAAGAGCCTTTACACCTGGGAAACTTTTATCTATGCCTTCCATTAAAACCAAGGAATCCTCCATATATTTAACTCCTTTCATTTTTTCTTGAATTACGAGATAAATGCAGGACTTCTATTTATTCTCGTTATTCGAAACATCAATTACAGGAAATTTATAATAAGATTATATAATTATTTCTTATAAAAAAAATTGAATATTCTACTTAGAAAGTTGAAATTTATGTACATAAGAATAAAAGCTATACCTCCTCTTACTTAGGAACATTCATAAAAAAAATCACCTTTGATAAGGCGATTTGACAAATCTATTTGTTCTCAAAAGAAAACAATAATTTTTGATTTTCTGGTGTGTACAAGTTGCTTTTATCTATAAGTACTGCTCCTGTATCAATTATTTCTGGTTTTTTTTCTCTATTGGCTATTTTAATAGCTTCTTTTATTCCTTGATATCCCATATTGAAAGGTTTTTGAACCACTATTTTATCTATGATACCTGATTCTATTCTACTTACTATCTCTTCATTGGAATCAAATCCTACTACTACAACTTCATCCTTCAAACCGAATTCTTCTATGGCTCTCCCTATCCCTACGATACATATTTCATTAGCACCGAATATAGCTTTTGTATCAGGATATTTTTTTAATATCTCTTTTGTTTTTTCATAAGCAATATCTATTGAACCATTACTATACCAAGTCTCTTCAATGACGTCAATATCAGGATATTCTTTTAGAACTTCTCGAAAACCTGCCTCCCGTTCTATTGATGTTGATGTTCCATACACATATGACATAACAGCCACTCTGCCTTTGTTATCTATCATACCTGCTAATTCTTTTGCAATGGTTTTGGATGCTCCAATATTATCAGTTCCAATAAAACTATGATCAGTATCAACATCAACTTGTGAATCAATAGTAATCAATGTTATTTTATTGGATATAACCTCTTGTCCCACTTCACGTAATTTCTTGTAATCCGTGGCTGCTAAAACTATTGCTGTAGGTTTTTGCTTTATGGCATCTCTTATCAATCTGATTTGTTCCTCAACTTGAGTTTCATCTTCTGGACCAGTAAATATTACATCAACATCTAATTCAGTTGCAGCTACATCAGCTCCCATCTTAACTATTTCCCAGAATTCAAAACCTTCACTTGGTTTACTGGACTTGACAATCATATATACTACTGGTTTCTCTTTGGTATTATATTTAAATGACTTTGCCAAATCGAACCCTATTATCAATAACATCGCTAATGAAATACAAATACTTAAGGGTACTATATATTTTTTCAAACGTTATCCCCTCCTATAATTGATATATTGGGTAACCAAGCTTTAACAGTAGTTCCTTCGTATATCTCACTCTCAATCTCAAGTCCATAATCTTCCCCATAATACAGCTTTATTCTATTATCAACATTCCTGACTCCCACACCGCCTAGTTTTTTCTCTTTTGGCAACTCTTTATCTTTTTGAAACAGCAGATTGATTTCTTGTTCACTCATACCAACTCCATCATCAGCAATTGTGATTAATATCTTATTATCATATTTTTTCACACTTATATCTATCATACCACCACCAGGAACATTTTTAATTCCGTGATAGATAGCATTTTCTACTATAGGTTGTATGATAAGCTTGATGATCTTATTCTGTTTGATATCTTCCTCTACATCAATATGATAATCCAGATGGTCACCATACCTTATCTTCTGTATCTTCAAATAATTCTCTACGTGCTCAATCTCTTCAGCTACAGTTATATATTGCTCCCCTTTACTTATACTAATCCTGAACAATTTCGCTAGGGCAGAGGTCATAGTCACTACCGCCTTATAATTCTTTGATTCAGCCATCCATATGATTGAATCCAGTGTATTATATAGAAAATGAGGATTTATCTGAGCCTGTAAAGCTCTCAATTCATTTTTCCTCTTATTTTTCTCTATCTTCTTATTTTGGTTGACTAGATTGTTGACTCTGTTTGTCATAAGATTAAAAGCTTTTGCCAGTTCTCCTATTTCATTATCATTTTTTATATCTATTGATACATCAAGATTGCCTTCTTCTACTTGATGCATGGTATTAACCAATTTCTTGATTGGATGGAGAATACTTCTTGATATTAGTACAGATATAAATATAGAAATAAATATTGCAAGAGTTCCCATAATGAAAAAGAATCTATCCAAGTTGGGTTTATAGGATAGTATATCCTCCATATATACTGAACTGACTACTTTCCATCCTGAATATTTGGATGTGGTAATTGTATACTGTTTCTTTTTTCTATCCTCCACTACAGTCTTGGTACCGTCCTCAGAATTCAATATGGTATCCATATCTTCTGATTTCAAACCACTGTACAGAAGTTGTTGTTTTGGATGATAGACTATATCTCCATTATTATCAACAATGAATACGTACCCTTTCTGTCCTAATTTAATTGAACTAACCATATCATTGATAAGATTATAATTTATATCAACAAGAAGGACTCCAAGATTTTCTTCATAATATGGACTTTTAAGTAAGGTACTACATGAAACGACCCATTTATATCTTGATTCAAACAATCTTTGGATATGGGATTCTGAAACAACGAATTTCTCTTCATTCTTTGCCTTCTTATACCACTCAAAGTCTTCAAAATTAATATTATCTTTGAGTTTTAATTGTAGATTATTGTGAAATACTTTACCTTTGTTAGAGATGAAAACAATATTAATAATGTCATTTCTTGATTCAACGTATGTATTCA